>NZ_JBICMK010000037.1:0-29187 GCF_043106315.1 Pseudomonas sp. FYR_5
CCCGCGCCTACGCCGATGGCGCCGGACCACGCTAACTTCAGGCTGGCACCCCCATTGTAGGAGCGGGTTCACCCGCGAATCAGGCAGCGCTGGCCTGTCTAAGCGGTAGACCATTCTTGAATTACTTCAATCTTGAATTTTTTTATTAAGTCAAGATCCACCCTGTTCAAATCCTTCCCGGCGTGCTACAAACTGGTTAAGCAATGATCTAGCTGCTTGATAACGAAGGGAAAAATATGACGAAGTCGGAGCTGATCGAACGTATTGTCACCCATCAGGGGCTGCTCTCGTCCAAGGACGTGGAGCTGGCCATCAAGACCATGCTTGAGCAGATGTCACAATGCCTGGCTACCGGCGATCGCATCGAGATCCGCGGTTTTGGCAGCTTCTCGCTGCACTATCGCGCCCCACGCGTAGGCCGTAATCCCAAGACCGGCCAGTCGGTCAGCCTCGAAGGCAAGTTCGTGCCGCATTTCAAACCCGGCAAAGAGTTGCGCGACCGGGTCAATGAAGACGAGCATGAAGAGGCCCACACCTGATTCCCAAAGGAGCAATCTGATGCGTAACTTCAAGCGCGCCCTGGCGGCGGTGTTCGTGCTGCTATTGGCGGCTGTGGTGCTGTTCTTCGTGCTGGAGAACCAGCAAACCGTGTCATTGGTCCTGTTCGGGTGGGCTGCACCCGCCATGCCGGTTGCTGTCCTGGTATTGGCCGCTTTGGTCATTGGCTTGGCAGTCGGGCCGTTGCTGGGGGCCTACGGCGTGCAGCGCAGCAAACGCAAGATCAGGGAGTCTGCTCGTGAGGCGGCACTGAGCGGCAACTAAGGAAATATCCTACACCTACTAAAGAAAGGTTCACCTATGCATGCGTCGGCCGTCATGGAGTAATAGTCCACTTCATTTTCGGTCCAGGCGAGTGTGCGCAGCATGGAATATCCCAGCCTTTCCCATCATGGTGGTACCCGGGGTGTCACTGGGTCCTGCCATCAGTTGCACCTTGATCCCTCCGTTAGCCTGCTGATTGATTGCGGCCTTGAGCAAGGGAATGAGGCGCCGTCGGATGCGGAGACCGCGGCGCTCGGCTTCGATATCCAGGGCATTCAGGCACTGGTTATCACTCATGTCCATCTCGACCATGTTGGGCGCATCCCTGCGCTGCTGGCAGCGGGTTACCGTGGCCCTATCCTGTGCAGCGAGCCCTCAGCCCGGCTGCTGCCGCTGGTACTGGAAGACGCCTACAAGCTGAGTATAAGCAGCAAGCCTGCGCAGGTGGCGCGCTATCTCGATTTCATCCGTGATCTCATCGTGCCGCTGCCCTTCGAGCAGTGGCACACGGTGGTCGAGCGACCAGGTCTTGCCTGCCGTATTCGCCTGCAGCGTGCAGGGCATCTGCTGGGTTCCGCTTATGTCGAGTGCGATATGCAGCATGAGCAAACCAACACCCGGTATGTGTTTTCTGGCGATCTGGGCGCTTGTGGCAACCCGCTGCTGCGCCCGGTGCAGCCCCCGGAGCGTGCTGACGTGCTGGTGCTGGAAAGCACCTACGGCGACCGCCTGCACCCGCAGGCAGGCGACCGCCGCCAGCGACTGGAAGACGCCATCGACCGTGCACTTGCCGACAAGGGCACCATCCTGATTCCTGCATTCAGTCTTGGTCGTACCCAGGAGCTGCTGTATGAACTGGAAGATATTCTTCATCGCAAAGCCCTGCTGAACACTACCGGTCCGGCTCCGGACGGGGAGCCGATCGACTGGTCACAGTTGCCCGTCATCCTCGATTCGCCCTTGGCTCAGCGCATCACCGGCGTGTACCGGGAGCTGCACGAATACTGGAATGCAGAAGCCAAGGCGCGTGTTGAAGCGGGGCGCGATCCACTCGGCTTCAGTCAGCTGATCAGCGTGGACACCCATGCCCGCCACCAGCAGGTGGTCAACTACCTCAAGAGCACAGGGCGCCCTGCAATCGTAATCGCCGGCAACGGGATGTGTTCGGGTGGGCGTATCGTCAATTACCTCAAGGCCATGCTGGGGGATCCGCGGCATGAGGTGATGTTTGTGGGGTACCAGGCTAAGGGGACGCCGGGGGCGGTGATACAGGCGAGTGAGGGGGCTGAAGGGTTTGTGCAGGTTGATTTGGATGGGCGGATGTATGAGATCAGGGCCAAAGTGCTGACATTGGCTGGATATGCGGGTCATGCAGATCAGAGAGGGTTGTTGAGGTTTGCTGGGGGGGTATCTCGGCGCGGGGCTCAAGTGATACTTGTGCATGGGGAGCAAGACGCCAAGCGTTCGCTCAGGCATGCGCTTGCTCAATCTATCGAGACAGCCAATATTCTAGCTGAGATCCGCATTCCTGGGGATTGAGTGAGGTCGTGCGTGATTGGAGCGACTCTGCTCGAGTCGTTTATTTTCAATTGGTTAGTGCGCTAATCATTTATGCATATGAATGGCTCGTCGGTTCAAGGGACTGAGAAAAGCGCGGTACTAGAGCGGTTTGATGATGTTGGATTAGCATCGGAAATGAGATCGCCGCCTTCTGTTCCTATCGTGGTATTTCAGCTACTATCCTGAGCTACGTTCTACCGGCGACCCGTTGGTCGACTAGACTCACTGCTGGACGCTACTACCCTGAGGCGAGTTGAGAGGGGTTTGTGAAGGGGATGGTGAGTGGCAATCAGCGTCAGGGGAAATGGGTTTCTTGGGAAGTTTTTATTGTACATTCCGGTTAAATTGTTGCCGGCTTTTCTTACTGTATTTTTTATCTTCTTTTTGTACCGTTTTTTTCCTGAGGATGAATATGTCTCCTACTCGGTGAGTGTCGCCTGTTCGCTGATTGTCGGTCAGTTGAGTGCTATGTGGGTTGGGAACTCTTATGTTTATTATTATTCTTCCTATAGTGATCATAGGGCGTTTTTTTCAAGCTGTCTTTACCTCGTTATAATGTTGGCCCCCTTTGCGGCACTTGTCGCTGGATCGGTTGCAGTACTTTTTTCCTCTGCGAATGACACATTTTTGTGTGTTTTGCTGTTGTGTTTTTCGCAAATGCTCTTCTTTTTCATGTCTTCGGTTTGTCAGGCTGCATTTTTGGTTCGTCAACAGTTACTGGCTGTGGTCTTGCAGGTAGTAGGTCAGTTGGGGATTATTTATTTTTGTTACTCTGATGTGGGCGTGTCGTATACGGATGCCATGCTTGCACTCAGTGGTGGATATGGACTGGCTGCATTGGTCATGTTCGTTGCGGCGGCTGTCAGAATGGGAGTGAACGGCCCTTTGGCGGCTTGTTCGGCGTTCGGCAATGACGTCCGCGCCGTATACAACTATGGTTCCGCGCTGGCACCCTGGATGCTGGGGATGCTGCTGATGGTGGCTGCTGACCGATTTGCGATTGGCGCCTTGAATGTCCCAGGTGGTGATTCGTACCTATCGATGAAGGATCTGTTTGTCGGCGCCGGCGGGTTGCTGAGTATGCCTCTGCTCATGCTTGTGCACCCGCTGATCATCAAACGATTCCGTGATGGTGTTTTTGAAGGTTCACTGATTCAAAGCTCCGTTGGCTTCCTGGTAATTGTTTTTTCCTTGCTGTGGGCTGTTATTGCGCTGGTGGGATTTTCAGTGTTTGAGCAGTTCACCGGCAAGCCAATATCGGCGCCTTTTGGGGCGCTACTGATCGCTTACCTTGGCGTCTTCCTGAACTGCGCTGCGGTTTACACACAAAAACGCCTTGAAGTGCACAGGCGCATGCGGCTGCTGGCCATGTTTTCATTGGCTGCTGCTTTGGTGTCCTTGCTGCTTTCTTATGCGGGCGGGATATTGTTCGGTTTGTATGGTGTGGCGTTGGGTGTGGTGGTGGGGCAGTTGATCTATTTTGGTATCGTCACTGCAACCATCATGAGAAAGGTCAATCTTTACAGGGGGCTGCTGAAGCCGTTTGCCGTGTCGATGCTGGCTTTGATGGTAGGTTACTTACTTCAGGTTGCACTAGATGTCTTCATGGGGGCGGTGGTGTGGTGGGCGCGGGTCTTGGTGTGGGTCCTGATTTTTTCGTTGTTCTCGCTGCTCGTGGTCTGGAAAACTGTGGCTTGGAAAGATTTCATGAGCGCCAGAATGGATTGATGAGTGTTGCGGCTAGCGGTGTTTCTAGGTTGTTGCGACAGAAATAAAATTATGGTTTAAAGGACTTTAGGGGGGAGGGGAATGACCGATTCGAATAAGTTTCGAGATTGGCTGTCGGTAAATATTGCGCCAACTATTTTTTTAGTGTCCTATTTTCTGACTGTTGTCCTTGGTAATCTTGTCTACTTAATTCCATCAGCACGCCCGTTTCTGGAGAAAACTCCCTTCACTGCTCGGATATTCGAATTTGATACATTGTTCTCTTCGGGTTTCTGGTTGCTGCTATTGTCACCATTCGTTGTGACGCCGTTGGTAGTCTGGTTGGTGCGGAGGTTCACGCAGCCATTGGTTGCTAGGGTGGTAGGTTTCTTTCCAGAGTTTACCCATTCATCCTATCTAATGCTCTTGCTGCTCTGTTATGGAGTTGTGATATACGCGTTCTGGCAAGCGGAAGCCTTCCGGCTGTTTCTGGCAGGTAGCGATTTTACTTCGAGTGTAGAGGCGCGTTTCGTCATTCGTGAGCGGGTCAGCTTCTTTAGTATGGCCCTGCTGATGTCGAATTTGCACTTCTTGTCTATCTATGGTGCGGTGAAGCTCGTGCGTAAGGGTGGGCTTTGGTGGGGGGGGGTCACACTGCTGAATGCTGTCGTGATCTCAGTGCTTCTGGTTGTCCTGAATATGAAATGGCCCATTCTGATTTTCTATGCGGGCTTGGTACTGGCTGTGTTTGTTTATACACCACGGTATCCATTCGTGAAGGCGGCGGTCGGTATGGTCGCGCTGCTGCTGGTGTATTTTCTGATCTCGGCATTTGTTTACAGGATTTCTCCTCCGGTGCCGGAGCAGGCTGAACAGTCGCAGATCGGCGAGTCTGCGATGGTTGAGCCGCAAGTGTCTGAGGCTGACATAGCCGGTCGCTCGGTAGCCCCTGTACCTGAAAGGGATGAGAAGGAGAGCAAGGGGGCGGATGTCGTGGCATTGAGTGCGGCCATTGGTGGGGAAGTCCCTAAGATGATGTTTCATGCTGTCAATCGTATGGCCATTATCTACCCATATTACTACGAGGTTTTCACCAAGCGGGGACAGGTATGCGGGGGCTTGCTTGCGCAGGCAAAAGTCGGTCAAAAGTGCCGCCCCAGTTACTATATATATACCGAGATATTCAATGATCAGTTCAATGGGCGTGGTACTGCTCCTGCAGCAGTTCACATCACGTCATACGCATTGGGTGGATGGCCTCTGGCTGCCGTCGGTTTGCTATGTGGTTCTGTACTGCTAGGTGTTTTCGCGGCTCTTCCGCTAGGAGGGAGTTCGTTGGCAGGCGCCATTGCTGTTACAGGTGGGGTCATGGGCTATCATCTATCTCAGCTGCCAGGTGAAGGGCCTATTTTTTACGATCATGGCGTTTTCTGGTCGATATTGATGCTGTTCGTATACGCATTGTTCGTAAAAGCTTACCGGGCTATGGTCGCGAAATGAGTGTGGAATCCAAGCGTGCACTGTTGCAAGGGGAGCGCGAAGTCAAGAGCGGCGCGGCAGTGCGCAAAGTCCTGCTGCTGGGCTTTCATGTGGGGGAAGCCTATTTCGAGCGCTACTCCGCCGGTGACAAGTTTCCGCAGGTTGCGGCCTACAAGTTGGAGTCGCGCTTCATTGAAGCGCTCAGGTTGGCTGGGTTGAGGGTTGACACTCTGGCGACTATTGCAGTTTCCACCTTTCCGCGTATCAAGCGAGTCTGGCTACCCGGCAAACTGTTGCCGGGCAACGGGCAGGGGGTGGGGCGTGTCATGCCGTTCGTCAATTTGCCTGTAATCAAAATGCTCACGCGGTGTGTCGGTTCATTCTATGGTCTCTTGCGTATGGGGCGTCGGACTGACGCTATCTGTGTATACGCGGCGCACTCGCCTAATTTGCTGGCTGCCTACTTGTATTCAAAGCTGTGCAAAAAACCTTTCTTTGTATACGTCCCAGACTTGCCATCGTTCATGGATGTGGCCCTTGGGCGTGGCAGGCTTTTAAAGCTATTGAAGAAGCTCGATGCTTCCCTGTTGTCAGGGCTGCTTGCTTCGTCAAATGGCTTGGTGGTAATCAGTCGACCGATGGTCGAAGACTATCCGGCATGGCGCTCCAAGCCCTATATGGTGCTCGAGGGTATATCTTCGTCCTCATCTGGGCCTGTTACCGTGGCGGGGTCGGGCCGCAAGCAGATGATTTTCTACGCCGGTGGGGTCAACCGCTCGTATGGAATTGTCGAGCTGGTGGAGGGTTTTCTTCGATCGGGTATCGACTACGAGCTGGTGCTATGTGGTCGCGGTGATCTGGAGGGCTACTTGACGGATGTTTGCGCTCGGCATGCCTCCGTCAAGTATCTTGGGTTTGTGTCGCCTGAGAGGGTGGCGCAGCTGCAAGGGGCGGCCTCATTGCTGTTGCTGACGCGCAATCCTGCGGAGCGGTATACCCGCTACTCCTTTCCTTCAAAGCTGATTGAATACATGTCTGCTGGTATACCGGTGTTGACGACGCGCCTGGCAGGGATACCAGATGAGTATTTCGACTATATTAATGTTATTGAAGAGTTTTCAATCGATGCGGTTGCGCGCGCGCTCGTCGATTTCAGTGCTGCGGACAAGCAGAATTTGTATGACAAGGCCGCGCGTGGTAAGGTCTGGGTGCTTGAGACTAAGTCAAGTCGCGCCGTCGGAAAACAGCTTGTTGAGTTTATGGAGAATAATAAGTGAGTATATTTTCGGGTAAGGTCTTGCTAGTAACCGGCGGCACAGGCTCATTTGGTAACGCGGTGCTGAAAAGATTTTTGGAAGGCGATATTCGGGAGATCCGTGTTTTTAGTCGCGATGAAAAAAAACAAGATGACATGCGTAAGCGTTATGCGAGTGATAAGTTAAAGTTTTATATTGGTGATGTGCGCGATTATCAGAGTGTTTTAAATGCGACGCGTGGTGTCGACTATATTTATCACGCCGCTGCACTAAAGCAAGTTCCATCATGTGAGTTTCACCCCCTTGAGGCGGTCAAGACGAATGTGTTGGGGACTGAAAACGTACTGGAAGCGGCCATTCAGAATAGCGTCAAGCGCGTCGTCTGCCTGAGTACCGACAAAGCGGTCTACCCTATCAATGCCATGGGTATTTCCAAGGCCATGATGGAAAAGGTAATGGTTGCTAAGTCGCGGAATGTGGATGAAAAGAAGACCGTCATTTGTGGCACTCGTTATGGGAATGTCATGGCTTCGCGTGGTTCGGTGATTCCGCTATTCATCGACCAGATTCGCGCTGGCAAGCCGTTGACACTGACCGATCCCAACATGACGCGCTTCATGATGACTTTGTCCGATGCGGTCGACTTAGTTCTATATGCTTTCGAACATGGCAACAATGGTGATTTGTTCGTACAAAAAGCGCCTGCAGCGACTGTAGATACATTGGCCCGTGCCTTGACCGGGTTGGTGGGTAAGCCAGAACATCCCATTCAGGTGATCGGTACGCGGCACGGCGAAAAGCTCTATGAGGCGTTGCTTAGCCGCGAAGAAATGGCCTGCGCGGAGGACATGGGCGATTACTTCCGTGTACCACCGGACTTGCGGGATTTGAACTATGCCAAGTTTGTCGAAGAGGGAGAAACAAAAATTTCCCGTACCGAAGACTACAACTCGCACAACACTGAGCGCTTGGATGTCGAGGGTATGCAGCGGCTGTTATTGAAGCTGGAATTCATGCAAGCCATCCAGCGCGGTGAGCATGCAACGCCGGAGGAATGACAGATGAAGGTCTTGATCACTGGCGCCAATGGCTTCGTAGGGCAAAACCTGATTGCTCATTTGAATGAGCGTAGCGACGTTGAGATCATGCGCTTTGCCCGGGGAGACTCACTTTCGAGCCTTCCAGGGTTAGTTGCCCAAGCCGACTTTGTTTTCCACCTTGCGGGAGTGAACCGTCCCCAGGACCCCGCAGAGTTCCAGGCCGGAAATGCTGACCTGACACAGGCCCTGTGCGATGCAATAGCCAACTCGGGAAGGAAACCCCCGGTGCTTTACACGTCGTCCATTCAGGCGCTACTGGACAACCCGTACGGCCACAGCAAGCGAGGTGCCGAGCAGGCTCTTCAGTCATTGCAAGGCGAGCACGGTGTGCCTGTGTTTATCTTCCGACTGCCGAACGTATTCGGTAAGTGGTCGCGACCTAATTACAACTCCGCAGTCGCTACCTTCTGCCATAATATCGTGCGCGAATTGCCGGTAACGGTTAATGATCCCGACGCGCCTCTGCAACTTGTCTATATTGATGATGTGATTTCGTCATTCCTCCAAGTCATGGAGGGCACCAAGGAGCAGCAAGGCTTTGTCACTGTCGACCCGGTTTACCAGACCACGGTGGGTGAGTTGGTGCGACAGCTCTACGCATTCAAGGAAAGTCGCGGGTCGATGATCACCGAACCCGTGGGTACGGGCCTAGTACGTGCGCTGTACTCCACTTACCTCAGCTTTGTGCCGGCGGAGCGCTTCACTTATGGATTGCAGAAGCACGAAGATCCCCGTGGTGTCTTCGTCGAAATGCTCAAAACCAAGGATTCAGGGCAGTTTTCGTACTTTACTGCACATCCGGGCGTCACTCGCGGGGGGCATTATCATCATTCGAAAAACGAGAAGTTTCTTGTCATCAAAGGGCGCGCCTGTTTCCGTTTTAGGCATATCGTTTCGAATGCGTTCTACGAGTTGTTCACAACGGGGGACAAGCCTGAAGTTGTGGAAACCGTTCCTGGGTGGAGCCATGACATCACCAACGTGGGCGATGACGAGTTGATCGTGATGCTCTGGGCCAACGAAATTTTCGACCGACAGCTCCCTGACACCTATGCCCGGCCTGTGGGTGCGAAAGCTTGATCTATTGCTTCAGGATCCTAGAATGAAAAAATTGAAAGTGGTAACGGTAGTGGGTACTCGCCCGGAGATTATTCGTCTGTCGCGTGTCATGGCCGCGCTGGATGAGCACTGCGAGCATGTACTGGTGCATACCGGTCAAAATTATGACTACGAGCTCAACGAGATCTTTTTCCAGGATCTTGGTATTCGAAAACCAGACCATTTTTTGAATGCGGCAGGTGCTACAGGCGCGGAAACTATTGGCAATGTGATCATTGCCGTCGACCGGGTGCTGGCGGAAGTGCAGCCTGAAGTACTGCTTGTGTTGGGGGATACCAACAGTTGTATGAGCGTGCTCCCCGCTAAGCGCCGCAAGATTCCGACATTCCATATGGAGGCGGGTAATCGCTGTTTCGACATGCGCGTCCCCGAGGAAATCAATCGCCGGATTGTCGACCACACCGCTGACATTAACCTGACATACAGTACGATTGCCCGTGACTATTTGCTGAGCGAAGGGCTACCGGCTGATCGGGTAATCAAGACTGGCAGCCCTATGTTCGAAGTTCTTAACTATTACCGTGAAGGTATCGAACAGTCAGATGTGCTGAGCCGCCTTGACCTTGAACGCAATAAGTTCTTCGTGGTCAGTGCACATCGGGAAGAAAATATAGACTCCGACAAGAATTTCTTAAAACTGGTTGATACATTGAATACGGTTGCCGAGCATTTCGATCTGCCAGTCATCGTCTCGACCCATCCGCGGACGCAAAAACGCGTGAGTGCCATGGGGGTAACGTTCCATAAAAATGTGCAACTGCTCAAGCCACTGGGCTTTAAGGACTACAACAAACTACAGTTGGAAGCTAAGGCTGTTTTGTCAGACAGCGGCACGATCAATGAAGAGTCCTCCATTCTCAACTTCCCCGCGTTGAATATTCGTGAAGCACACGAGCGCCCTGAGGGAATGGAGGAGGCGGCAGTCATGATGGTTGGGCTTGAAGTCGAACGTGTCATGCAAGGATTGGCCATTCTCGAGTCACAGGCACGCGGGAAGCAGCGCAGCTTGCGTCTTGTCGCGGATTACAGTATGCCGAACGTCGCTGACAAAGTTGTTCGTATCCTGCACAGCTACACGGATTATGTGAATCGCATTGTCTGGAAACAGTATTGATCGAGTAGTCGGTATGGCTGACAACAGGTTGCGGGTTCTTCTCGTTACACAATATTTTTGGCCTGAAAATATGCGGATCAATGACATGGTTCGCTATTTTACTGAGCAGGGGCATGAAGTCACAGTTTTGACGGGTTTGCCCAACTATCCAGAGGGTGAGGTTTTTGAGGCGTACCGTGAAAAGCCCGAGTATTTTAAGGAGTTTCAGGGGGCTGAGATTATCCGGGTACCTCTGGTGCCGCGAGGTTCGGGAAAGCTGACCCTGGCGCTGAATTACCTGTCGTTCTTCATCAGTGCCTCGACGGTGGGTGCCTACAAGCTGAAAGGGCGTCAATTTGACGCCATCTTCATGAATGCAGTTTCGCCAATCATGGCGGCCATCCCAGCTATCGTGATCGGTCGGCTGAAGCGGACCCCTGTATTTGTCTGGGTGCTGGACCTATGGCCGGAGTCCCTGAGTTTTGTCGGAGTGGTCAAGAATCCAAAGCTCATTGCCATGGTCGGTAAGGTCGTGTCATGGATATACAATCGTACCGACTATCTGCTGGTGCAGTCTCATGCCTTTGTCGAGGACGTAAAAAGATATTGCACCAAGCGTATGCCGGACGAGCGCCTGATCTATTTCCCTAGTTGGGCAGAGGACGACTTTTCTGCGTCGGTATCGCCTCAGTCGTCCCTAATTGACAGGCAGGCTGATGTATTCACCATCGTTTATGCTGGCAATTTAGGTGAGACTCAGGGCTTTCCTTCGATACTGGATGCAGCTGAAGAGCTCCGTGACCAGGCCGCTATCCGTTGGGTGATTGTGGGTGATGGGCGCATGGGCAACTGGATTGCTGAGCAGATTGCACTCAGACAGTTGGACAATGTTTTGCTGTTGGGGCGGCACCCGCTAGAAGAAATGCCTGCATTGTTCGCGCAGGCAGATGCGTTACTCGTTTCGCTGAAGACCAACGACATCATCGCCAAGACCATCCCAGGCAAGGTGCAGACCTACCTTGCTTCGGGGAGGCCATTGATAGGGGCGGTGGACGGCGAAGCGGCGAGGGTCATCAGGGAGTCCGGGGCTGGGTTGGCTTGTCCTTCTGGTGATGGCAAGGCGCTATCCCGGATAGTACTCGAACTGGCAAGCGCTGATGTGGAGAAGCGGGATGAGATGGGGCGCAGCGGTCGCCTGTATTACGAGCAGAACTTTTCGCGTACCAAGCTCATGAAAAAGCTGGAAGCATTGATGTATGCCGCCACCTTGCGCCGGGGGGCGCCATCATGATGTGAGTGATTGCAAACGTGAGGATGTTGTTGTCGCGCGTTGGGCCGACAGCACCATTCCAGTTATACGCTTCCAGAACAATCAGGAATTATAACAATGAGTCAGTGGTGGATGGTTCCACTCGTGGTTATCGCTTCCTTGCTGATGACTGCGGGTTTGAGGCGTTATGCCTTGGCGAAAAGCATCTTGGATATCCCTAATGCACGCAGCTCGCATGTCATCCCTACGCCTCGGGGTGGTGGGGTTGCCATTGTCGTTTCATTCATCGCTGTGCTTGCCTTTCTTGGCTTCCAGGGTAACGAAAGTGCTCGGGCGCTACTGGCGTTGGCTGGTGCAGGTGGCCTTGTGGCCATCATAGGCTTCATGGACGACCATGGGCATATCGCTGCCAGGTGGCGGTTGCTTGGTCATTTCATTGCAGCGTTCTGGGCGCTTTACTGGCTCGGTGGACTTGCTCCACTCAGTGTGTTCTCGTGGACCCTAGAGCTGGGTGTGTTTGGCACGGTCCTCGCGGCTATCTACCTTGTATGGATGCTGAACCTGTACAACTTCATGGATGGCATCGATGGTATCGCCAGCGTCGAGGCCATTTGCGTTTGTATCGGCGCCTGCCTGACTTACTGGTTGGCTGGGCACACGCATTTGATGACCCTCCCGCTGTTGCTCGCTATGGCAGTATTGGGTTTTCTCTTCTGGAATTTTCCTCCCGCGCGTATTTTCATGGGAGATGCTGGAAGTGGCTTTCTGGGAATCGTGCTAGGTGTATTGTCACTGCAAGCTGCCTGGGCCTCGTCCCAGTTGTTCTGGTGCTGGCTGATCCTGCTGGGCGTCTTTGTGGTTGATGCGACCTTTACACTCCTGCGGCGTCTGTCGAGGGGAGAAAAGCTCTATGAGGCGCATCGCAGCCATGCCTATCAGTTTGCGTCCCGACGATATGGCAGACACCTCCCGGTAACTGTCGGCGTCGCGGTATTGAATCTATTCTGGCTTCTACCCATTGCGTTGTGCGTGGCGTTATTTGATCTGGAAGGTGTCGTCGGCGTGTTGATCGCTTATGTGCCATTGGTAGGTATTGCTTTTGCCTATAAGGCTGGCAGTGCCGAGTGAGTTCTCCGAGTTGCCCACTGAAACCCAGGGGCAATTGGTTAATCCGTGGATTAGACAGGGGGCAGTGAAGGTGTTCGACGGGATTCTGGACAAGATGCGGGCTTCTCTGCTGGGATTGCCTCGCCGTTATAAACGTATGCTCCAGGTCTTGACTGATGTCTTTCTGGTCTGGGCGGCTTTGTGGCTTGCGTTTCTGGTGCGGCTTGGAATTGACGAGATCGCGGACCCTATCAAGGACCACCTGTGGTTGTTCTTGTGCGCCCCAGTTATCTCGATACCTTTGTTTATTCGTTTCGGTATGTATCGCGCGGTCATGCGCTACTTCGGTAATGACGCGCTCATCGTGATCATCAAGGCCGTGACACTATCGTCGTTGATTCTCGGGGTAGCGGTGTATTGGTATAGCGGGCACCAGAATGTGGTGCCGCGTTCGATCATATTCAATTTTTGGTGGCTGAGCCTGATCATGGTTGGGGGGTTGCGCCTTGCCATGCGTCAGTATTTTCTGGGTGACTGGTATGCCGCCACCCAGCATGTACCGTTCGCCCAGCGCGATGATGGGCTTCCTAGGGTCGCGATTTATGGGGCAGGCGCGGCAGGTAACCAGTTGGCGGCCGCATTGCGCCAAGGTAAAGTCATGCGACCGGTTGCGTTCATCGATGATGACGACAGCATTTCAAACCAGGTAATTTCTGGTCTACAGGTATTCACGCCTGCCCATATCGAACGCATGATCGAACTAACGAGTGCGCAGGAGATCCTGCTAGCCATTCCTTCCGTATCTAGGGGGCGTAGGCGAGAAATTCTTGGGTTTCTGGAGCGCTTTCCACTGCATGTGCGCAGTATCCCAGGTATCGTGGACCTTGCTAGCGGCCGCGTCCAGGTCGATGACATTCAAGAGGTAGACATTGCAGACCTGCTGGGGCGTGACTCCGTCCCGGCCCAGGAAGACCTGCTCGCGCATTGTGTCGCAGGTCAAACGGTCATGGTTACGGGAGCCGGTGGATCTATCGGGTCGGAGCTATGCCGGCAGATTCTGGGGCTGGAACCCAAAGTGCTGCTGCTGTATGAGCATAGCGAATTTAACCTCTACAACATTCTCCAAGAGCTTGAACAGCGAGTGGAGCATGGATCTCTGTCGGTACGACTTTTGCCGATATTGGGGTCGGTGCGCAATCCGGCCCAGTTGTTCGATATCATGAAAACCTGGTCGGTGGACACGGTCTATCATGCGGCCGCCTATAAGCATGTTCCGCTGGTCGAGCATAATATCGCCGAAGGTGTGCTGAATAACGTCATCGGAACCCTCAATACAGCGCAGTCGGCACTCAAGGCGGGTGTGGCAAATTTTGTGCTGATTTCCACCGACAAAGCAGTACGCCCAACTAATGTCATGGGCAGTACCAAGCGTCTTGCTGAAATGACGTTGCAGGCACTGAGCCAGGAGTTGGCGCCTGTATTGTTTGGCGAAACCGATAATGTTTCGAGGGTCAACAAGACCCGTTTCACCATGGTCCGATTCGGCAACGTGCTGGGATCGTCAGGGTCTGTTATCCCCTTGTTCTACAAGCAGATCAAGGCCGGTGGCCCTCTGACTGTCACTCACCCTAAGATCACTCGCTATTTCATGACCATTCCCGAGGCTGCCCAATTAGTCATCCAGGCCGGTTCGATGGGGAAGGGCGGAGATGTGTTCGTGCTAGACATGGGGGAGCCAGTTCGGATCGTGGAACTGGCTGAAAAGATGATCCATTTGTCTGGATTGAGCATTCGTTCCGACCGCGAGCCGCATGGTGATATTGCAATCCAGTTCAGCGGATTGCGCCCGGGTGAAAAGCTCTATGAGGAGTTGCTCATTGGCGATAGTGTGGTGGCAACACGGCACCCTATGATCATGAGCGCTAGCGAAGACTACCTGCCTTGGGAAGTACTTAAACCAAGGCTCGCACAGCTGTTGTCAGCGATTGAGAAGGATGACTATGTTCTTGTCCGGCAGCTGCTGCGCGAAACAGTCATTGGCTATGCCCCTGAGGGTGATATTGTCGACTGGATTCACGTCCAACGGCGCCAGGAACCCTGATAGGGCTATTGCTATGGGCGGTCGAGTAATCAAGGAGCCAGCATGCATGTTTTAGTGACCGGTGCGAAAGGTTTTGTTGGCGGCGCCGTATTGAGCCGGTTTCAAAAGGAGACCGATGTCGAACTGACCGCTGCTGTACGCAAGCTCCCTTCCTCGATAGACGGTAAGGCCAGTTTCGTTGCGGTCGGCAACATTAGCTCAGAAACCGATTGGTCACAGGCTCTTCAGGGTGTTGATGTGGTCGTTCATCTGGCTGCACGTGCCCATGTACTGAATGACATGCAGGCCGACCCACTAGCTGAGTTCAGGCGGGTGAACGTGGAAGGGGCGGTTAAGTTGTTGCGGCAAGCCATAGACAATCACGTCAAGCGTTTCGTATTTATCAGTTCGATTGGTGTGAATGGCAATTTCACAACGGGCGAGCCATTTTCCGAGCATTCCATACCTGCGCCGCATGCTAACTATGCGTTGTCAAAGCTCGAGGCTGAGGAGGCTCTAAAGGCACTCGCGGCATCAAGCGGTATCGAACTGGTCATAGTCCGGCCGCCCTTGGTTTACGCGGCGCATGCGCCAGGCAATTTCGCTAGGTTGTTGAAGCTGATTGACTTGGGTATTCCTCTGCCTTTTGCCTGCGTAAGGAATAGCCGCAGTATGGTCGCACTGGAGAACCTGGCCGACTTCATCGCTTGCTGTGCCCGGCATCCAGCTGCGGCGGGAGAAACGTTCTTGGTTTGCGATTTTGAAGATGTCTCACTGAAGGAGCTGCTTGAGCTGCTGGCGCGTGGTATGGACAAGCGTCTGATTCAACTGCCGGTTCCTCCCGCATTGATTGGCTGGGCAGCGGGCCTGATTGGCAAGCAGAACCTCTATACGCAGCTTTGTGGGTCGCTACAGATCGACTCCACCAAGAGCCGGCAACTGCTAGCCTGGACGCCGCCAGTTAGTGCCCAGGCAGCACTTATCGATACTGGGCGCAGGTTCCGCCAGTCCAACCGGTAACAAGTATCTCGACCATTGCCAGCCGCGGGGGGTAATCTCTTTGCCAAGGGCGATAACCTCCAGCTTTCGTTCTCTTTGGCGACCGTTAATCCTAGGTTTTTCTCTCGTCGTTCTGGCGGCGCCTCAAGATGCTCTTCTGGCAGTGATCAAGACACATCCCCTCGGTCACAGTTAAATCTCACGTTGCCATCGTCTTCACTCTCGAATCAACCGCCGACAGTCTAGAATCCTGAAAGTGGAAGAGCAGACCCTGACAACGGAAGCAGACAAACATGACCATTCTGGTAACCGGCGGTGCAGGCTTTATCGGGGCGAACTTCGTTTTGGACTGGCTGGCCGGCGATGACGAGCCCGTGGTCAACCTGGACAAACTCACCTATGCAGGCAATCTGCAGACCCTGAGCAGCCTGCAGGGCGACAAGCGCCATATCTTTGTGCATGGCGACATTGCCGATAGCGGGCTGGTCGCGGAGTTACTGCATGCCCATCAGCCCCGCGCCATCATCAACTTTGCCGCCGAATCTCATGTCGACCGCTCGATCCATGGCCCGCAAGCCTTTATCGAAACCAACGTCGTCGGCACGTTCCACCTGCTGGAAGCCGTGCGTGCATACTGGGGCGGCCTGAGTGAACCGGCGCGGCAGGCATTCCGCTTCCTGCATGTGTCTACCGACGAAGTGTATGGCTCGCTGGCTGCCGACGAAGCGGCCTTCACTGAAACCCATCCGTACCAGCCTAACAGCCCGTACTCGGCCAGCAAGGCTGCCAGCGACCACTTGGTCCGTTCGTATTTCCATACCTACGGCCTGCCGGTGCTGACCACCAATTGCTCCAACAATTACGGCCCTTACCACTTCCCGGAAAAGCTCATCCCGCTGATGATCGTCAACGCCTTGGCCGGCAAGCCATTGCCGGTGTATGGCGACGGTCAGCAGATTCGCGACTGGTTGTACGTAAAAGACCACTGCAGCGCCATCCGCCGCGTGCTGGAAGCCGGCAAAACCGGTGAGGTTTATAACGTCGGGGGCTGGAATGAAAAGCCCAACCTGGAAATCGTCAACCGCGTTTGTGCGCTGCTGGACGAACTGCACCCTCGCACCGACGGCAAGCCGTACGCCGAACAGATCACCTACGTAAGCGACCGTCCCGGCCACGACCGCCGTTACGCCATCGATGCCCGCAAGCTGGAGCAGGAGCTTGGCTGGAAGCCTGCGGAAACCTTCGAAACCGGCATCCGCAAAACCGTGGTCTGGTACCTCGACAACCAGGACTGGGTGCAGAACGTGCAGTCTGGCAGCTACCGCGACTGGGTAGAAAAAAACTACGCAGGGCGTTCTGCATGAAGGTGCTGCTACTGGGCAAGGACGGTCAGGTAGGCTGGGAACTGCAACGCAGCCTGGCCCCTCTGGGGCAGTTGCTGGCGCTGAACGCTCGCAGCCAGGCGTACTGTGGCGACCTGGCCAACTTGCCGGGCCTGGCCGAAACGGTCCGGGTCTACACCCCCGATGTCATCGTCAATGCGGCGGCCTACACCGCCGTGGACAAAGCCGAGAGTGACCGTGAGCAAGCCTTCAAGGTAAACGCCGACGCTGTCGGCGTGCTGGCCCGCGCTGCCGCTGACAGTGGCGCACTGCTGGTGCATTATTCCACCGACTATGTGTTTCCGGGGCAGGGCACCCAGCCCTGGCGCGAAGACGACGCCGTTGACCCACTGAATACTTATGGCGCCAGCAAGCTGGCTGGCGAGCAAGCCATCCAGGCTGCCGGTTGCCAGCACCTGATTTTTCGCACCTGCTGGGTGTATGCCGCACGCGGCAACAACTTCGCCAAAACCATGCTGCGTCTGGCTGCGGAGCGTGACAGCCTGGGCGTGATCGATGACCAGCACGGTGCCCCGACAGGCGCCGAACTGATTGCCGACATCACCGCCCACGCCATTGTCGCCACCCGCCGCAACCCATCCCTGGCTGGCCTGTACCACCTGGCTGCGGGTGGGGAAACCACCTGGTGCGGCTATGCCCGTTACGTACTGGAGCAAGCGGCGGTCCATGGCGTGCCGCTGAAAGCTCATGCCGAACACGTCACCCCATTGACCACAGAGGCCTACCCGACGCCGGCCATGCGGCCGGCCAACTCGCGTCTAGATACCCATAAACTGCAGAAGGCCTTTGCCCTGACCCTGCCAGACTGGCGCCTGGGTGTGGCTCGCATGCTGACGGAAATCTACGAGAAAGGACCACTATGAAGCGTAAAGGCATCATTCTGGCGGGTGGGTCGGGTACCCGCCTGCACCCGGCGACCCTGGCAATTTCCAAGCAACTGTTGCCGGTGTACGACAAGCCGATGATCTATTACCCGTTGACCACACTGATGCTGGCGGGCATTCACGACATCCTGATCATCTCCACCCCGCAGGACACCCCGCGCTTCGAGCAACTGCTGGGCAACGGCCACCGCTGGGGCATCAACATCACCTACGCCGTGCAGCCATCTCCGGACGGCCTGGCCCAGGCGTTCCTGATTGGCGAAGACTTCATCGGCAACGCCCCCACCGCGCTGGTGCTGGGTGACAACATCTATTACGGCCACGACTTCCAGCAGTTGCTGCGCAGCGCGATGGACCGCCAAGGCAGCGCCAGCGTGTTCGCCTATCACGTGCAAGATCCTGAACGTTATGGCGTGGTCGAATTCGACGGGCAGGGTAATGCCATCAGCCTGGAAGAGAAACCGGCCAAACCCAAGTCCAACTACGCCGTGACTGGGTTGTACTTCTACGACAATGACGTGATCGAGATTGCCAAAAGCATTCGGCCATCTGCGCGTGGTGAGCTGGAGATTACCGACGTCAATCGCGCGTACCTGGAACAGCACCGTTTGTCGGTGGAGATCATGGGGCGCGGGTATGCCTGGCTGGATACCGGAACGCATGACTCGCTGCTTGAGGCAAGTGGGTATATCGCGACGATCGAGCGGCGGCAAGGGCTGAAGGTAGCATGCCCGGAAGAGGTGGCATTCCGGCAGGGGTGGATCGATGCCCAGCAGTTGGAAACGCTGGCAGCACCGCTGGCCAAGAACGGTTATGGCCAGTATCTGCTGCGTTTGATTCAAGGCACGGTTTATTGAGGTAACAACCTAGGGGCGGAACCGCCATGCCACGGGCGGTTCAACCCGCGAAAAGGCCGGGCCTGCTGGTCAAATTCCCCCGGTCATTCACCGTTGCCGCCGCCACCGTATTCGCGGGTAAACCCGCTCCTACGCCTGGCATGTCGGGGGTTGGGCACGGGCCGCCGTAGGAGCGGGTTCACCCGCGAAAGGGCCGGGCCTGCTGGCCAATCTCCTTCGGCCATTCACCGTTGCCGCCGCCACCGTATTCGCGGGTAAACCCGCTCCTACGCCGATCCGTGAACCATCCCTCACCCCAGGGTTTTCCCACCCCGGCAACCCGCGTATCATCCGCATACACAAATCTGAACATTCCCACGCCAGTTCCAGACCATGAGTCTTGCGCCCCCTGCGGGCATGGCAGTTTCAGGTACCCAGACAATCATCAGTGACATATAACGACTGGCCAGTTTCGTGGCCGGGCCAGGCATGCCGGCTGTCCGACGGATGGGACGGTGCCCGATGAGATTTGAAGGAATAGGTTTTGATCAAGCGTAGAAAGGTTGCAATCGTTGGTTGTGCGTACCGTTTTCCTGGCTCTTCCAATGCAGGCTTCTGGCAAAACCTGATGGAGGGGCGCGACCTGGTGACCCAGGTTGACCCGTCGCGTTGGAACAAACGCGAGTTCTTGCACCCGGACAAGGCCAGCCCTGCAACCAGCTATACCTTCGCCTCAGGCACCCTGGGGGATATCAGCGCTTTCGACGCAGGCTTCTTCAGCATCTCGCCGCGTGAAGCCGCGATGATGGACCCGCAGCAGCGCATGCTGCTGGAAATGTGCTGGGAAACCTTCGAAAACGCCGGGGTCAAGCCGTCCAGCCTGCGTGGCAGCAACTGCGGCGTGTACCTGGGCATCGCCGGGGTCGAGCAGTCCTACCGCCTGCTCGAGGACCTGTCGGCCATCGATGGCGCCACGGCGACCGGCAACACCATGAGCATCGCGGCCAACCGCCTGTCGTTCTTCTACGACCTGCGTGGCCCGAGCATGGCCATCGACACCGCCTGCTCGTCGTCGCTGGTGGCCTTCCACCAGGCGTGCCAGGCCATCCTCAGCGGTGATGTCGACCAAGCCGTAACGGGCGGTATCAGCCTGCACATGCACCCGTTCGGCTTCATGATCTTCGCCAAGGCGACCATGCTGTCGCGCACCGGGCGCTGCCAGTCGTTCGACGAAAACGGCGACGGTTATGCCCGCTCCGAAGGCGGCGGGTTGTTCCTGCTCAAGGACTACGACCAGGCAGTGGCCGATGGAAATACCATTTTGGCGGTGGTGGCGGCCAGTGCGGTGAACACCGACGGGCGCAAGTCCAGCCTGACCCTGCCCAATGCCGAGGCCCAGGCGGCGTTGCTCAGGCGCGCCTACACCCAGGCCGGCATCGCCCCCGAGCAGCTGGACTACCTGGAGGCCCACGGCACCGGTACCGCCGTGGGGGACCCGATCGAAACCCGCGCCATCGGCGAGGCGCTGGGCCAGGCGCGCGGCGCCGGCAACCCGCTGCCAATCGGCTCGGTGAAAAGCAACCTCGGGCACCTTGAAGCCGCCTCTGGCGTGGCTGGCCTGATGAAGGCACTGAACTGCCTGGCCGAGCGTACCGTACCCGCTACCATTGGCGTGCAGGCGCTGAACCCGAACATCGCGTTCGCCGACCTCAACCTGCAAGTGGTCACCGAGCCCCTGCCGCTGAAGGCCGATGGCCAGTTGACCGTGGGGGTGAACTCGTTCGGCTTTGGCGGCGCCAACGCCCACGTCATCCTGCAAAGCCCCGAGCCACAGGCGCCGGCAGCGCAAGCGGCCAGCGCCCCGCGGGTGCCGTTGCTGCTCAGTGCCAAGAGCGAAGAAGGCCTGCGCGCAACCGCTGAACGCTTTGCCGCCTACCTGGCCGAGCAGCCCCAGGCCGACTATTACGATGTGGCCTACCAGGCGATGTATCGCCGCGATGCACACAGCCACCGCCTGCTGCTGGTCTGCGACAACGCAGCCGAAGCCGCCCAGGCGCTGGACGACTATGCCCAGGACCCGACCCTCAGCGAACTGAGCGCAGTGCTGGAGGCCGGCCAGGCGCTGGACGGCGCCTCGGCACCGGTATTTGTCTATTCCGGCAACGGCTCGCAATGGCAAGGCATGGGCCGGGCGATGCTCGACCAGCCGCTGTTCGCCGCCGCCGTGGATGAAGTGGACGCGTTGTTCCAGCCCTTGGCGGGCTACTCGCTGCGCGCCGAGCTGCTGGGTGACAACGGCGAAGGCCGTTATGCACGTACCGAAATCGCCCAGCCGGCGCTGTTTGCCCTGCAAGTGGCGGTTACCAAAGTGCTGGCTGCCGAGGGCATCCACCCGGTGGCGGTGATCGGCCACAGTGTGGGTGAAGTGGCGGCGGCCTGGGCCAGCGGCGCGTTGAGCCTGGAGGACGCCACCCAGGTCATCTTCCACCGCAGCCGCCTGCAGGGCCTGACCCGTGGTACCGGGAAGATGACGGCGGTCGGCCTCTCGGGTGAGGCCACGGCGCAACTGATTGCCGAACTGAAACTGGACGGCCGCCTGGTAGTGGCTGGCGAAAACAGCGCCCGCGGCGCCACTGTGGCCGGTGAGGTCGACGCCCTGGCACTGCTGGAAGCGGCCCTGGAAGAGCGCCAGGTATTCGCCCGTCGCCTGGACCTGGACTACGCCTTCCACTCGCCGGCCATGGACCCGATCAAGCAAGCGGTTATCGACGACCTCGCGCATATCCGCCCGCAGGCTACGAAAATTCCGTTCTACTCCACTGTCGTCGGTGGCCAGTTGAACGGCGAACGCCTGGACAGCCAGTACTGGTGGCAGAACATCCGCTTCCCGGTGCTGTTCCAGGGCGCGCTGGCTGCCCTGGTGCGCAATGGCCTTAACCTGTTCGTCGAAGTGGGCCCGCATGCGATCCTGCGCAGCTACGTCAACGATGTGCTGGCCGAGTGCGAACAACCGGGGCAGGTGATTGCCACCCTCAAGCGCAGCGACCACAGCCCGCTGCTGCTGGAACGTACCGTAGCCCGCCTGCAGATTGCTGCCGTCGAGCCACAGTGGCAGGCGCGCTTCCCGGTGGCCGGGCGCCCGCTGCGCCTGCCTAACTATGCCTGGCAGCGCGACCATTTCAGCTTGCCGGTCACTGCCGAGGCCTATGGCCCGCTGAGCCACGAGCGCGTGCACCCGTTGCTGGGTTACCCGGTAACAGACCAGGCGCTGACCTGGGAAAACCGCCTGGATACCCAGCAGTACCCGACCCTGGCCGACCACAAGGTGGGTGAGTCGGTACTGTTCCCGGGGGCAGGCTTTACCGAGCTGGCCCTGGCCGTTGCGCAACTGCACCAGCCGGGCGAGTTCGTCGATATTGAAGAGCTGGAAATCCACAACCCTCTGCTGCTGAGCAGCGAGGCCATCAAGAAAGTGCGCGTGCAGGTGGAAGAGGCCGACGGCACGCTGCGCATCAGCTCGCGCACGTTGATGCAGCGCGAAGACTGGGTGCAGCACGTGGTCGCACGCTTGCCGGGCGAAGCGCGCGGTGTGCTGCTGGACACCCGGGCACCGGCGTTGCCAGCCCGCCCGGCAGACTTCACCGGCGAGCAGCACCTGGCAATGACCTGCGCGGTTGGCCTGAACTACGGCCCCGCTTACCAGACCGTGGCCGCAGCCTGGCTGGAGGGTGAGCGTGTGTTGGCTCAGTTGGCCGTGCCTGCTGCCATCGAACACGAACTGGCAAGCCTGCACCTGCACCCGGCGTTGCTGGATGGTGCCTTCCAGCTGATTACCGAGCTGCTGGCCAGCCGCCAGGGGCATGACGATGGCCTGGCGTTCATCCCCGTCAAGCTTGGGCGCATTGCATTTACCAATGCTGGCGGTGTGCCGGTGCTGGCCGAGGTGCGCCAGCGCAAGCGCACCGCGCATTCGCTGCTGGTCGACTTCACCCTGTTCGATGCCAGCGGCGCTGCTGTGCTGGCGATCAAGGATGCGCGCATGCGTGCCGTACGCCTGCAGTACGACCGCAGTGGCGATATCAAGCGTATGGGCCATGTTGGGCAGGCCGCGCCAGGCGCGGTTGTGCCTGTGCAGCGTAACGCCGTGGCCTGCTCGCCGCTGGTCGAGGCCTTGCTGTGCCTGGCGGACGAGCCGGCGCAGGTGCGTTACCTGAATGAAGTGGAGCCACTGCTGGATGTGCTGTGCAGCAGCTTTGTCCTCGATGCGGTGGAACAGGCCGGCGGCTGCATCAGTGCCGAGCAGGTCGCGCAGTGGTCGCAGGGCCAGGGCGACTTCCTGGCGATGCTGTTGCGCCATGCCGAGCACGACGGCAGCCTGCAGCGCAGCGCTGACGGCGGCTGGCAACTGGTCGACCAGGGCGAGCGCCCGACCT
Source organism: Pseudomonas sp. FYR_5 (assembly GCF_043106315.1). Lineage (NCBI taxonomy): Bacteria > Pseudomonadati > Pseudomonadota > Gammaproteobacteria > Pseudomonadales > Pseudomonadaceae > Pseudomonas > Pseudomonas sp. FYR_5. Next base: position 23,149 of record NZ_JBICMK010000037.1, read on the forward strand.
CGCAGGCTATCTGGCAAGAGCTGTTCAAGAGCTACCCCGAGTACTTCCAGATTATCCATTCCGTGGGCCGCATCGGCCGACATCTGTCGGCGTTGCTGGATGGCAGCCAGGCCTTCGACACCCTGCAACCGCGCGAAACCAGCGGTGCTAGCCTGGCGCGTCTGGTGCTGGGTGCGGCAGGGCAGCAGCACCTGCTCAGCGGCATTGGCCAGACCTTGGCCGCACGCCTGGCGCAACTGCCGCCGGGCCAGCGCCTGCGCGTGCTGGAATTCGGCTTTGGTGGCGCTTCGTTTGCCGAGCTGTTGTACGCCGGTCTGGATTTCGATCGCCTCGATTATGCCTATTGTGTCGCCGAGCCCGAGCTTGAGCAGCGCCTGCGTGACGACTGCCCGGCGCTGGAGGTATTTGGCCTGGAGCAACTGGCCGACGCCGGTACGTTCGACTGGGTGCTGGTGCCGACCGATTTTGGCCCCCTTGATACGCTGGGTGACGCCCTGCGCCTGGCCAGTGGCCGGCTCAACCCGCACGGCCAGTTGGCGCTGCTTGGGCAGTACCCGGCGCGCTGGGCCGATTTCGTCTTCGGTGCCCAGCCAGACTGGTGGCTGGCCGGCCCGCAGCAGGCGTTGTCGCGCCAGCAAGGCCCGGCGTTCTGGAGCCATGAGCTGCAGCGGCATGGCCTGACCGCATTGCGCACGCTGGAGGCGTTGCCGGGTAACGCCTGTGGTAGCTACCTGTTGCTGGCGGACAAGCCCGCCGGTGCAGACACTGCTGCACCTGTGGCCGTGCAGCGCTGGGCCGTACTCGCCGAAGCAGGGCAGGGCGCCGCCCTGCGCCTGGCAGAGCAACTGCGCGCCCAAGGCCAGCAGGTTGACCTGTTGCAGCCGGGTGACGCCCAGGCACTGGCCGCCCAGCTTGGCGCCTTTGCCCAGCCCCCTGAGCATGTGCTGCACCTGGCCGGTTTCGACAGCGGTACAGGCCTCGATGGCCAGGCCGAGCGCTGCATGCAAGCGGCCGCGCTGGTGCAGGCCTGTGAGTCGCTGACGATCGCCCCGCAGTGCTGGCTGTTCAGCCGTGGCGCTGCCGAGCACCTGTACAGCGTCGACACCGCCGCTGAGGTTGCGGCCATCGGCGACGCTGCGTTGTGGGGCTTTGGCCGTACCCTGGCCAACGAATCTCCGCACTGTCGTATTCGCCTGCTCGATCTGGCCCACGCGGCAGCGGTCGAGCTGGCGGTACCCGCGTTGCTGCACGCCGACAGCGAAACCGAGCTGGCCCTGGATGCCGAAGGCCGTCGCTACGTGCCGCGCCTGCGCGTGCTGGCCGACCAGCCGCGCCGCGCAGTGGGCGATGCGCAGTGGGTGTGCCTGGGCTTCGACCTGCCGGGCCAGCTGCGCAACCTGCGCTGGGAAGTGCGTGAGCCGCGTCAACCGGCGGCGGATGAGCTGGACATTCAGGTGCGCGCGACGGGCCTTAACTTCCGTGACGTGATGTTCGCCCTCGGCCTGCTGTCGGATGAAGCCATCGAAAACGGCTTCTCCGGCCCTACCCTGGGCTTCGAATTTGCCGGTGTGGTGCAGGGCAAAGGCGCCGAGGCAGTGGGCGACTTCGCCCCGGGTGACCGTGTGGTGGGCTTTGGCCCCTGCAGCTTCGCCAACCGCCTGGTCACCAACGCCAACGCCGTTGCACGCATCCCTGAAGGGATGTCGTTCGAAGCGGCGGCGACCATTCCGAGTACCTTCTTCACCGTGTACTACGCGCTGCATCACCTGGCGCGCCTGGAACCGGGCGAGAAGGTGCTGATCCACGGTGCTGCCGGTGGCGTGGGCATCGCTGCCATCCAGATCGCCAAATGGCTGGGCGCAGAAATTCACGCCACCGCAGGCAGCGACGAGAAGCGCGACTTCCTGCGTCTGCTGGGTGTGAGCCACATCTACGACTCCCGTTCGCTGGCTTATGCCGACCAGGTACTGGCAGCCACCGGTGGGCGTGGTGTGGACGTGGTGCTCAATTCGCTGGCCGGTGAGGCCATCAACCGCAACCTGCAGGTGCTGAAGCCGTTTGGTCGCTTCCTTGAGCTGGGCAAGCGCGACTTCTACCAGAACACCCGTATCGGCTTGCGCCCGTTCCGCAATAACATCAGCTATTTCGGTATCGACGCTGACCAGTTGATGAGCGAGCGGCCCGCGCTCACCCGCCGTTTGTTTGCCGAAATGATGGAGCTGTTCGAGCAGGGCATCCTGCATCCGTTGCCGTTCCGCGAGTTCGACGCCAACCAGGTGGTCGAAGCCTACCGTTACATGCAGCAGGCACGGCAGATTGGCAAGGTCGTGGTGACGTACGCCAACCCCATCCAGCAAACCGTCGACACCCGCGTGCAGCCGGTGCGGGCACTGCAGCTTGCAGCCGATGCCAGCTACCTGGTCACTGGCGGCCTGGGTGGCTTTGGCTTGCGTACTGCGCAGTGGCTGATCGACAAAGGTGCCCGTCACCTGGTGTTGCTGGGCCGTCGTGGCCCGGCCAGTGAAGAGGCTCAACCGCAACTGGCGTTGTGGCACGCCCAAGGTATCGATGTGCAGGCCGTGGCGTGCGACATCACCGACCGTGAGCAACTGCGCGGGGTGTTCGATCGCATCGCCGCCAGCCCGTGGCCACTGCGTGGCCTGGTGCATGCCGCGACGGTGATTGACGACAGCCTGATCCGCAACCTTGACGGCGACCAGTTGCGTCGCGTGCTGGAGCCCAAGGCCAAGGGCGCGCAGTACCTGCACGAGCTTACCCAGGGCCTGGCGCTGGACTTCTTCGTGATGTTCTCCTCGGCCACCACCTTGTTCGGCAACCCCGGCCAGGCCAACTACGTGGCGGCCAACCACTGGCTCGAAGCCCTTGCGCGGCACCGTCGTGCTCAAGGGCAGGCAGCCACCGCCGTGCTGTGGGGCGCCATCGACGATGTCGGCTTCCTGGCGCGCAACAGCCAGATCAAGGACGCCCTGCAGAGCCGCATGGGGGGCTCGGCGCTGCGGGCCGAGGCCGCCTTGGCACAGCTCGAGGCCATGCTGTTGCAGGGTGACAACGGCCATGGCGTGCTGGAGCTGGACTTCAAGGCGCTGGCGCGCTTCCTGCCGAGCGCCACTACACCACGCTTCAGCGAACTGGCCCGTGCCTATGGCGGCGACCATGAGGATGAAGGTGGCGGTGAAGACATCCAGCGCATGCTGGAGGAGCTTGACGATGGCGAACTGCTCGAACGCTTCGTCGACATGCTCAAGCACGAGGTGTGCGAGATTTTGCGCCTGCCGCCGGCGCGCCTGGATGCCCAGCGCCCGCTGCAGGAAATGGGGCTCGACTCGTTGATGAGCGTCGAGTTGGTAGTGGCGCTGGAAGAGCGTTTCGGTATTCGCCTGCCGGTGATGGAGCTGAGTGACAGCTCCAGCATCGACAAGCTTGCCGCACGTTTGCTGGAGCTGCTGCGCGGTGAAGCGGGCAGCAGCGAAGAGCAACTGGCGCAGAATGTGCTTGCCCGTCATGGCAGCGAGCACAGTGCCGAAGAGTTGGCGCAGTTGAACGCAGCCTTGGCCGACAGCAACGCGGCACCCAACCGATTGATTGATTAAGAGTGCCAGATGACAGCCAGAACCCCGACCGGCCTTGGTGGCGATGCCAAGCAACGCCTGATCCAGCAAGCCCTCGCCCGACGCCGCCATGTGGCTGCCGAGGGCGAGCAGGGCGCCACCCTGGAGCAGGTGCAGCAGGCTGCCCTGAAGGTGCCCGAGGCGCACTATCGCTTTGACCTGCACCCGGGGTACCAGCAACTGCGGGTTATCCAGCAGAGCGCCATGCAACTGGGCGTGAGCAACCCGTTCTTCCGTATGCACCAGGGCACCGCCGGTGCTCAGACGCAGATTGGTGAGCGCGAGTTTCTCAACTTTGCCAGTTACAACTACCTGGGCTACTCCGGCCACCCGACCGTGGCCGAAGCGGCCAAGGCGGCGATCGACCGCTACGGCACCTCGGTGTCGGCCAGCCGCCCGGTTTCTGGCGACCGCCCGCTGCACCGCGAGCTCGAGCGCGAGCTGGCGCGCCTGTACGAAGTGGACGATGCGGTGGTGATGGTCAGCGGCCATGCCACCAACGTCACCACCATCGGCTACCTGTTCGGGCCACGCGACCTGGTGGTGCATGACGAGCTGATTCACAACAGCGTGTTGCAGGGGATCCAGCTGTCGGGTGCCCGCCGTCTGAGTTTTGCCCACAACGACTGGCAGGCGCTGGACCGCCTGCTGGGCGAGCAGCGCCAGCACTTCGAGCGGGTGCTGGTGGTGGTGGAAGGCATCTACAGCATGGACGGCGACTACCCCGAGCTACCCCGGTTCGTCGAGCTCAAGCATAAGCACAAGGTTTTCCTGATGGTGGATGAAGCCCATTCGCTGGGGGTGATGGGTGCGACGGGCAAAGGTATTCGTGAGCATTTTGGGTTGGCTGGCGATGACGTCGACATCTGGATGGGGACCTTGAGCAAGACCCTGGCCAGTTGCGGCGGGTACATCGCGGGCCGCACGGCGCTGATCGAGCACCTGAAGTTTCTGGCGCCGGGCTTCTTGTACAGTGTTGGCATGCCGCCGGCGGTCACGGCCTCTGCGTTGGCAGCGTTGAAGTTGCTGGCTGCAGACAGCGAGCGGGTAGCGCAAGTGCAGGCGCGAGGGGAGCTGTTCCTGCGCCTGGCGCGTGAAGCTGGGCTGGACACGGCGACCAGTACCGGGTTGGCGGTGATCCCGGTGATTACCGGCAGTTCATTCAAGGCCGGTCGCTTGTCCAGCGCCCTGTTCGAGCGTGGCATCAATGCCCAGCCGATTTTGTACCCGGCGGTGCCAGAGCATTCGGCGCGGGTGCGGTTTTTTGTGTCTTGCGAGCATACCGAAGAGCAGATCAGGCATACCGTTGCGGTGGTGGCGGAGGAGATGGCGCGGCTGGGGTGAGGGGCACGCCTACAGCCAGATGGCATCCCAGTGTGGGTATTCGCCGACATTAGGTGCCAGGCCGGCCCTGACCGGGTTGGCAATGATGTAGCGAGCGGCGTTGAGCAGGTCATCATCCTTGCGCATGGCGTGATCGCAGTAGCCCGCCTGCCAGATGGGGTTGGCTGTTACGCCAGCCTTGTGCAAGGCAAGGCTGGACCTTGATTTGAAGCGGCGCATCAACGTGGCCAGTGTCACCTGTTTCAGCTCTATCAGCCAATGCACATGGTCGGGCATGACCACCCAGGCCAGCGTGGCGCAGCTGTTTTCCCGGTCTGCCTGGCGCAAGTGATTGACCACCAGCCTGGCCAGGTTGAAGTTGTGAAACAGGGGGCGACGCTGGTGGGTGACGGTTGTCAGCATGTACAGCCTGCCGGGGTGTGAAACCCGGTGGCGGCGCAGATGGTGGGCATGGGCGTAGTGCATGTGGTCATCCTTGAAGGCTTCGATAGTTCGAGCCAGCGTAGACGCCCTCATGATGCCAGCAGCGGTGCAACCATTGCAGAATGTGCCCACCGACCAGGGGGGGGCGGTGATTGGCCAGGGATATTGGCCCGCAGGCCCGGCCCTTTCGCGGGTAAACCCGCTCCTACGACGGCGTATGTCCGACCACCGATGCGTTTTCACCCTCCGTGTAATCGATGGACTCGCCCCCGCCGAGGCATCACAGTGCCACGGTGGTGTTCAAAGAAGCCAACGGCAGCGAGGGCGAGACCATGAAAAAGCATAGTTCGAAACACGATTCCCTGTCTTCCACTGATGTGGAGCTTTGCACAACCATCTGCGTAGACCTGGCCAAACAGGTCTTCCAATTAGCAGGCGAGGACGCTACTGGGCGGGTGACCTACGAAGATCGCATCAAATCCCGCCAAGCGTTCCATGATTTCCTGCTCAGGCTGCCAACTACCGTGGCCGTCTTGATGGAGTGCGGTCCAGGTGCACAAGCCTGGGCCAGACTGCTGCAGGCCAAAGGTAATCCGGTTCGCATCCTGCCGGCGCAACGTGTCGCCGAACATCGCAGCGGTGC
>NZ_JBICMK010000038.1:0-1113 GCF_043106315.1 Pseudomonas sp. FYR_5
CCCGGCACCGAAGAGCATGACCGGCGCTTCAAACGCCTGGAGCAATGGCTGGACCAGCACGACAGCCCGCTTTACACCGCCTTGGCGCCGTTCAACCCGTTCAAGGACAAAGCCGACGCCATCGGCGCCTTGTTCGGCGCCAGCGACAACGTGATCGAAGGGCTGGCCGGTCGCTTCCCGGCCATGGCCGACATCACCGACCTCACCGCCCAGTCGGTCAATACCGTGGTGCTCAAGCGCCTGCGCGGGCAGACCCGCTGGGATGCCAGCCATGGCCTGCGGCGGCAGGTGCAGTTGGCAGCGCGTGAGGCCAATGCCGAGAAAGCGCTGGGGTTGTTGGCGGCACGCTATCGCATCACCGAGCAGGCCATTACGGAAAACCCCTTTAGCCAGGAGGTGCAGCGGTATTTGAAGAGCGGTATGGCGCAGGTTGAAGAGATGAAAGCGTTGCGCATCTCGGGTAGCCGCACGGTGTCCATCGAGCTGACCACCACTGCGCGCGTGAAACCCAACTTCCTTGGGTTGCTCACCTCGGGCGGTGGTGGTGGTTTAAACGCGGGGATGCTGTGGTTCAACATCTTATCGCTCAAGACGGCCTACAACAGCCTGCAGAAGAGCGATGCACCTGAATACACCATGGGGTTCGCTTCATCTGTTTTCGGGGTGATTGGTGCAGCGGCGGCAACGTTGGTCAGCGTGCGGGCGACGCAAAAGGCAGTCATGCTGAGATTAAGTGCCACAGCGCCGGGCATGGCCTTTGGTAACGGTCTAATCAAGCTCCTAGGAAGCAATTTGTTCGCAAGGTTGTCCGGCTACCCGGCTATTTTCCTAGGATTCGCCTCTGACTATAAAAAATCCCAAAGGCAGAAGATGCACGGTAATACTGCCGCTTCTGATTTAACTTTCTATGGCGGGGGCGCGGTCGCAATAGGCTCCGCCTTGGTATTAGAAGGTGGATTAGCTATTGCAGGTGCCACAACATTTATCCCTTTTGCAGGGTGGGCTGCAGCTGCAGTGGTCCTATTAGGTGCTGCGATCATAGCTGGAGGCATCTACCTCCATGCGAAAGCCACCGAACACCTTCACAACCCTATAGAGCTATGGGCCAGTCGA
>NZ_JBICMK010000039.1:0-22570 GCF_043106315.1 Pseudomonas sp. FYR_5
CCGCCGCTACCGTATTCGCGGGTAAACCCGCTCCTACAGGGGTTCCGTGCAGGGTTCAGTTGATGCTGTAACCCCGACCACTGAAGCAGGCCCCCAGCGCCCGCTGGTAGTGGCTGAGCACAGTGGCCTCCGGTGCGTACGTCGCCGTCGCCGGGTCGAAGCCCGACTGGCTCACCGCCCAGCGATGGCACTGATAGCGGTCCTGCTCCTGCTGTTCCTGCCCCTGGCCATACATCGGATAAGCCACCACGTCATACCCGCCGTTTGCCGGTGCCACCGGCACGCCGACCGGCGGGTTGACCACCACATATTCCTGGCTGTCTGCCAGGTACTGGTAATAGGTATCGGCCACCAGAAAGAACAGCGCACCCCCCAACCACACTTCCCGCGCATAAGGCGGCAGGTAATTGACCCGCACGCCGTACGGCGGGGTCACCACGATGTAACTGCCCCCGTGCGGGCGGTACCAGTAACCCCCGGAGTAGAAATAGTCAGCGCCCCGGTAGGGTACTTTCCAGTAGCGGTCAGGAAAATGGTCCACCCTGTGCCCTGGGCGATACTGCGGCCCAGGCCCCCAGCCATTGCCATGGCCATCCGGGCGCCCCTGCCAGTCGCCACCGGGCCGTTGCCCCGGGCCACCGGTTTGCCAGTGGTGATCATCACCGTGTCGGCGGGGAATGTCCTGGTAATACCCCTGGCGCGGCGGCTGGGTCTGGCGCACTTCGTCGCGCGAGTTGAGCGAGCGCCCCGACGGCCCCTCGCCAGGCCCTTCAGCCAGGGCCCCAAGGCTGATGCTAAAACCTAGCAAACCAACACCTGCCAACTGCCAGATGCGCGACGTCATGGTGTTCCTCTCGGTAGAAAAAACTGCAACCATCGCCAGTCTACCGCGCCCATGACACAGGCCAATTAAAATTCCCGGCATGAAAAAAGGGAGGCCACAGGGCCTCCCTTCAGAAATTGTCGTCCGTGCTCGGCACTTGTGGCGCCGGCTCACCTCACACCGTCTTCTGGAGGGTGTGTAGCCCGGGGGCCTGCAGATCCTGTTGGATGGCTGGCCGCGACCGCCCGCCTAGGGCGCGTCGCCGTGGACTGATGTCCGGGCAGTGATTCTGGTGATAAAGATACCGGACGGGTTGCGACAGAGGATTGCGAAGATTGCTCAGATAAATAGCACTTGCGCAATTTTTCACCCTGGATTGATAATTCGCAGCAATCCGAACAGAAAAGGCAAATGCCATGAGCAAACTTGACCGCTACGACCTGAGCATCCTCGCCGAATTGCAGCGCGATGCGCGCATTTCCAACCAGGAACTGGCCGAACGCATCGGCCTGTCGCCATCGCCATGCTCACGTCGGGTCAAGCAACTGGAAGACGACGGCTACATCTCGCGCCAGGTGGCCCTGCTCGACCGCAAGAAACTGGGCCTGAGCCTGACCGCCTATGTGTTGATAGGCATGGACCGCCACACCCCGGAACGCTTTGAAACATTCGAGGCCGCCATCCGCAACCTGCCGCAGGTGCTCGAGTGCAGCCTGGTCACCGGCATGGATGCCGACTATCAGCTGAAAGTGGTGGTGCCGGACATGGACCACTACCAGAAACTGCTTCTAGGCAGCCTGACGCGTATCGAAGGCGTCACCAGCGTGCGTTCGAGCTTCGTGCTCAACCAGGTACTGGCCAGCACCGAGCTGCCATTGACCCACCTGCGTTAAATGCTCACGCCAGCCGACGTATAATCGGACGCTCAACCCGCCTGGAGAACACCGATGGATCCCGCCGTATTCGAAGAGTGGATGATGATTATCCTGGTCACCGTATTGATCGGTTTCATGGGCTTCATCGTCTGGGACCTGGCGAAAAAGTCCAAGGCAGGCAAGTTCGGCACGCTGATCCTGTTCTTCGTGCTGGGGCTTGGGGTGCTGGCCTTCATCATCAAAAGCGTGGTGGTGGGGTTTCTGGAAGGCGTATAAAACATTTCAGGGCCATTCGCGGGCATGCCCGCACCCACAGATTTGGCGCTGCCTTCAAGTACTGCGCCGTCCCTGTGGGAGCGGGCATGCCCGCGAACAGGCCCCTGACCTGAACTAAAGCTTGGCAGGGACCTCCCGCCAGCCCCCCTGCTCCAGCCCATCCAGCGCCCAATCCCCGATCCGCACCCGCACCAGGCGTAAGGTCGGCAAGCCCACCGCCGCCGTCATCCGCCGCACCTGGCGGTTACGCCCTTCGCGAATCACCAGTTCCAGCCAACTGGTCGGCACACTTTTGCGAAAGCGTACCGGCGGGTTGCGCGGCCACAGCTCGGGCTCTTCCAGGCGCCGCGCCTCGGCCGGCAAGGTCGGCCCATCGTTCAGCTCCACACCATCGCGCAAACGCTGCAACTGCTCGTCACTCGGTTCGCCTTCCACCTGCACCCAGTAGGTTTTGGCCAGCTTGTGCTTCGGGTCGGCAATACGCGCCTGTAGCCCACCATCATTGGTCAACAACAGCAGGCCTTCACTGTCGCGGTCCAGACGCCCGGCCGGGTATACGCCCGGGATGTCGATGAAGTCCTTGAGCGTCGCGCGCCCTTCACCGTCGCTGAACTGGGTCAGCACGTCGAACGGTTTGTTGAACAGGATCAGGCGCGGCTCAGCGGGTGGCGCCTTGGCCTGGCGACGCGGGCCGGCGGCAGGCCGCGCCTGGGGGCGGCGCGGCTTGTTACGGGGTGGCAGTGACATGGATCCTCAGCGGAACGGCGGCTCATCGAAGCTGCGCAGTTTACGCGAGTGCAGCGAGTTGAGCTCGGTGCGCAGCAGGTCGAGGGCGGCAATGCCGATCTTCAGGTGCTGGCTGACCGCCCGGTTGTAGAAGGCGTTGGCCGAACCTGGCAGTTTGATCTCGCTGTGCAGCGGCTTGTCGGACACACACAGCAAGGTGCCGTAAGGCACGCGCAAACGGTAGCCCTGGGCAGCAATGGTGCCGCTTTCCATGTCCACCGCCACGGCACGCGACAGGTTGATCAACGGGCGTTCCTGGGCCCAGCGCAGCTCCCAGTTGCGGTCGTCGTAGGTCAGCACGGTGCCGGTGCGCAGGCGCTTTTTCAACTGCTCGCCACGCTCGCCAGTGACCTGTGCGGCAGCCTCCTGCAAGGCCATCTGCACTTCGGCCAGGGCCGGGATCGGGATATTCGGCGGCACGACCCGGTCGAGAATGCCGTCACGACGCATATAGGCGTGCGCCAGCACGTAGTCGCCGATGGTCTGCGACTGCCGCAGGCCGCCGCAGTGGCCGATCATCAGCCAGCAATGCGGGCGCAGCACGGCCAGGTGGTCGGTGATGTTCTTGGCGTTGGACGGGCCGACACCAATGTTGACCAAGGTAACGCCATTGCCGTCGGCGGCGATCAGGTGGTAGGCCGGCATCTGGTAGCGGTGCCAGACCACGCTGGCCACCAGGGCCTGGGTTTCGCCATGGTCCATGCCCTTTTCGATCACAACGTTACCCGGCAACACCATACGCACGAAGCGCGAGTCGTCACGCAGTTGTTCCAGGCCATGGCTGATGAACTGATCGACATAGCGGTGGTAGTTGGTCAGCAGGATCCACGGCTGTACATGGCGCCAGTCGCTGCCGGTGTAGTGCACCAGGCGGCGCAGCGAGAAGTCGACCCGCGCGGCATCGAACAACGCCAGTGGCATGATTTCAGCACGGTCCCAGTCGTACAGGCCATCAGCGATGTTGTCGGTGGCCGCCGACAGGTCGGTGCTGGGGAACACACGCGCCAGCTGCGCAGCGGTAATGCCGCTGCCGGCCAGCTCGTCGCCCTGGTCGACCACATAGGGGTAAGGGATGTTCTGCTCGCTGACGCCGACCTCTACCGTGACGGTGTAGTCATGCATCAGCGGGCGCAGTTGTTCCAGCAGGTAGCCACGGAACGCAGCGGGCTGGGTAATGGTGACGCTGTAGGTGCCGGCAACCTGAACCTTGGCGTAGGCGCGGGTGGTGGCGGCGACTTCGCCATGGCTGTAGTAGGTCAGACGCAGTGCCGGGTAGCGGAACAGGTCGCGCTCATCGGCATCGGGCTCGGTACGGTCCTTCAGGTAACGCTTCAGGGCCTTACTAAGGGCCCCTGTGGCCTGTTCATGCAAGGCCGCCAGACGGTCGACGGCCTGTTCGGGGGTATCAACGACTACAAAAGCGTGGCTCACACTGTGCTTCCTGTCTGGACATGCATGTGATCCATCTTGCCTGCCTTCTTGGTTAAATACACCCCCATTGATCGCTGTTGGGTTGATTCGCGGGCAAGCCCGCTGCTACAGCGGCCAGGCAGGCGTAGCCCTTGTTACCAATGCCATCACATCCACACCTCGCGGCAGTGCCCCATACACCCTGCCACCACCGGCCAAGCGGCTGCCGATAAACGCATCACTGACCTCTGTATTCCCCGCCTCCAGCAGCAGCTTGGCCTGCAACGCCAGGGCAATATCCTCGGTCAGTTGGCGCGCGCGGTACTGCATGTCACCGGTGTCGGCAAACGCCCCCTTGAGGTTGCCGATATGCGCCGCCAGGCGCGGGTCGCCATGCCCGTCACCCAGCTCGGCAAACAGTGCATCGAGCACTCCCGGCTCCTTGGACAATGCCCGCAGCACATCCAGGCACTGCACGTTGCCCGAGCCCTCCCAGGTCGAGTTGACCGGCGCCTCGCGGTACAGCCGTGGCAGAATGCTGTCTTCCACATAACCCGCGCCACCCAGGCATTCGGCGGCCTCGTTGATCATGGCCGGCGCACGTTTGCAGATCCAGTATTTGCCCACCGCCGTGACCAGCCGAGCGAAATGCGCCTGCTGTGGGTCGTCCAGTTGCTCCAGCGCCTGGCCCATGCGCAAGCTCAGGGCCAACGCAGCCTCGCTTTCCAGTGCCAGGTCGGCCAGCACGTTCTGCATCAATGGCTGCTCGTTCAGTACCCGCCCGCCGACCTTGCGATGCGCGCAATGGTGGGCCGCCTGCGTCAGCGCCTGGCGCATCAGCGCGCTGGAGCCGACCATGCAGTCGAACCGGGTCATGGCGACCATCTCGATGATGGTCGGCACGCCGCGCCCCTCTTCGCCAATCATCCACGCCAGCGCACCGCGGAACTCTACCTCGCTGGAGGCGTTGGAGCTGTTGCCCAGCTTGTTCTTCAGCCGCTGGATATAGAACTGGTTGCGGTTGTCATCCGGGCGGTGGCGCGGCAGCAGAAAGCAGCTCAGGCCTTTGTCGGTTTGCGCCAAGGTCAGGAAAGCGTCGCACATCGGCGCCGAGCAGAACCACTTGTGGCCAACCAGCTCATAGGCCTGCCCCGGGCCCGGCGTACCGACCGGATAGGCCCGGGTAGTGTTGGCGCGCACATCGGTGCCGCCCTGCTTTTCGGTCATCGCCATGCCAAGCGTGACCCCGGCCTTGTGCCGGTCACCCACGTTGCGCGGATCATATTCGCAGGCAAGGACCTTCGGCAGCCAGTATTCAGCCAGTTCAGGCTGCAGGCGCAATGCCGGCACGGCGGCAAACGTCATGGTCAGCGGGCAACCGGTGCCGGCCTCGGCCTGGCTGTGCAGGTAGGTCATCGACGCCCGCGCAACATGGGCGCCAGCGCGGGGTTCGGCCCATGGTAAAGAAGGCAGGCCATGTTCGACGGCGGTACGCATCAGCTCATGGTAGGCCGGGTGGAACTCGACCAGGTCGATGCGATGGCCATAGCGGTCGTGGCTGCTGAACTCGGGTTTGTGCGCGTTGGCCAGGAAGCCTGCCTGCATCAGCGGGCCGCCGGCCAGGGCACCATAGGCGTCGATCCGCGACTCGGCCCAGCCCGCGCCAAAACGCCTTGACCATTCCTGCAGTGGAATGTCGAGGCGGTACAGGTTGGCACCGTCGAGTGGCGGCGGCTGATTGGTGACTTCGTGGGTTTCAGCGTACTGGTGCAGGCTCATCGGGGGGCTCCTGGATCCGGGTAGGCTTGAGAGACCCAGTGAAGCACTGCTTGCGGGGTAGTCAAAGGGGTATTAATGACTAAACGTGTGGTTGCTGGCGTGCGCGCGCGCGTAGGAGCGGGTTTACCCGCAAATACGGTGGTGGCGGCAACGGTGAACGGTGGGTGGATATTGGCCAGCAGACCCGGCTCTTTCGCGGGTGAACCCGCGCCTACAACGACCTGTGCTGTATAGGAGCGGATTTACCCGCGAATACGGTGGTGGCGGCAACGGTGAACGGTGGGTGGATATTGGCCAGCAGACCCGGCTCTTTCGCGGGTGAACCCGCTCCTACAGCGAGCGCCGCGCCTGCAGCATGTGCGGGCTCATCTGCGCCTGCGAAATCGCCATGTTCAAACTCAACTCGAAGCGGCTACCCAACCCGCGCGTCGATTCATGTGCCAATCTGGCCCCCAGCAACTCCCCCATCTGCCGGCAAATCGACAAGCCGATGCCCAAACCGCCATACCGCCGGGTCATCGAACCATCGACCTGGAAGAACCGCTGGTACAGGGTCGACTGCTCCAGATCATCGAAACCGATACCGCTGTCGCTGACGGTAAAGGTCAACGCCAGATCACCCGGCCCCACCCGGCGGCCGCGTACCTGGATCATCACCCCGCCCTGATGGGTGAACTTCAAACCGTTATCCACCAGGCAACCCAGGCAGTGCGCCAGTTTCTGCCCGTCACCGAGCAACTCGTCCGGCAGGTCGGCCGGAATATCCAGGCTCAGGTACAAGCCTTTGCCCAGAGCCTGCCCGGCATAACCAGCGCGCAAGCCCTGTAACAGGGCGCGCAGGCTGAACGGTGCCGGCTGCACCCGCAGGCGGCCGGCCTGCAATTCGGACAGGGTAAGAATGGCATCGACCATATCCATCATGCCTTGGGCAGACCCCACTGCCGTGTGATGGTACTGAGCCATTTCGGCATCCATCGGCAGGGTGTGCATCAACTCGAGCGAGCCAATCACCCCGTTCATCGGGGTGCGCAGCTCGTGAGTCACGCTGGCCAGGAACTCGTCCTTCAGACGGTTGCTCCTGGCCAGTTGCAGGTTCAGTTGCTCGAGCGTACGCCCAGTGTCGCGCAAGGTCTGCGCCTGCTGCTCGCGCAGGCTGTTGATGCGGTCGGCCAGCGCCAGCGACAACAAGGCCACCTCCAGCGCCGAACCCAACTGGCTGGCATACATGGTGATGAACACGTTCGGCAGGTAGCCCAGCACCATCAAGGTGTTGACCAGGCCGCCAAGCAGAAACGCCGTCCAGGCGATGATGAACCAGCGCGCCACTCGAAAGCCGCGCCACCAGGCATACAGGCCGGCGCAGAAGACGCTTACAGTGAACAGCAACGCCAGCAGCGTGGCCATGCGCAGAGCAACGCCATAGGGCATGCTCACCGCCAGCACCATGACCAGCGCGCCCCCCAGCATCAGCAGTTGCAACAGGCGGTCGAAGCCACGGTTGATGCTGCCCAGTCGCAGGAAGTGCCGGGCGAACTGGCAGCCGAACAGGCCGGCGGCGCCAATGAACAATGGCGTGGAAGCATTCGCCCACCAAGGGCTGTCTGGCCAGAAGTACGCTACACCGGCACCGTTCACCGACACCTGGTAAAGGCCGAACGAAGCGATGTAAAGGATGTAGTAGAGGTAGCTGACGTCGCGCACGCTCAGGTAGATGAACAGGTTGTATACCAGCATCACCAGCAACACGCCGTAGATCATCCCCAGCACATACAGGCGCGTGGGCTGCTCTTCCAGGTAGGCATCAGGGGACCATAACGCCAGCGGTGCTTGCACCGACCCCTGGCTGTGCAGCCGCAGGTACGCGGTAGTCACCTTGCCAGGGGGCAATTGCAATTCGAACAAGTAGTTGTTCTGCCGGATCTGCCGGCTGTCGTAAGGCAAGGCATCGCCGGTACGCTGCGCCAGACGGTACATGCCGCTGCTGTCAGGCAAATACAGTTCGAGGTGATCCAGCGGCGGGTAGGCCAGCTCCAGCAACCATTGACGCGGGGCTGCACTGGGCGCGGCAACGGGGCGCAACTCGACCTTGAGCCAGAACACCGAGGTGGAGTAACCGGCGTTCAGCACATCTTCATGGTGGGGCTGAAAGTGTTTGGCAAACCCGGGGGCACTGACCTGAGCGATGCTGGCATTGCCATCGGGGTCTTCATAAACCTGCATGGCCTTGCCCAGTGGAAGATGCCGGGTAGCGTCGTCGAAATCGACCGCTCCGGCCAGCACGGGCAGCAAGCCCAGAAGCACAATCAGCAAATAGCGCATACAGCCCCAGCATGGCCTGTCCGGTCGCGTCGCGGTAGCCTCCCATCCGTTTGAGACGACGTGATCCTGCAGAACCCGTTTGTAGAGTTATCCGAGCACTCTAGCATAGCTTCACAACCTGGCAATGGGCCATAAAAAACACAAAGAAAAGGCTCTAAATCAACGCTTTCAATAGAAAAACAACAGACAACCTGACCGATCGATCAGTAAAACTCGTTTGCCGGACGATCCGCCCAAACAGGTTTGGTGGTAAGCTCGCCGACCATGAATACCTACAGCTCCCGCCCCGTTGTCCTCTGTCTCTCCGGCCACGACCCCAGTGGCGGCGCCGGCTTGCAGGCAGATATCGAAGCCCTGATCGCCCAAGGCTGCCACGCTGCACCTGCAGTGACCGCCCTGACCGTGCAGGATACCGTCAACGTTTCCGACTTCCGCGTACTCGACCGCGAGTGGGTGCTGGCCCAGGCCAACGCCGTGCTGGCCGACTCCACGGTGGCCGCCGTCAAGTTGGGCATGCTCGGCTCGATCGAGATGGTCGACACCGTCGCCGAACTGCTGGCCGCCCACCCCCACTTGCCGCTGGTCTGCGACCCGGTGCTGCGTGCCGGTGGCGGTGGCCGCCTGGGCAAGGACGAAGTGGGCTACGCCCTGCGCGAACGTCTGCTGCCGCTGGCGACCATCGCCACACCGAACCTGCCCGAAGCGCGCATCCTCGCCGAACTGCCCGAAGGCACCGCTGATGAATGCGCCGAGAAACTGTTGCCGTTCTGTAGACACCTGCTGATTACCGGCGGTCACGGCGACGAAGACGAAATTCACAACCGCCTGTACACCCAGGACGGCCAGCACTTCACCTGGACTTGCCAGCGCCTGCCAGGCAGCTACCACGGCTCGGGCTGTACCCTGGCCAGCGCCCTGGCCGGCCGCCTGGCGCTCGGCGAGCAGCTGGAAAGCGCCGTGCGCACCGCCCTGGACTACACCTGGCGCACCCTGCGTGACGCCGAGCAGCTGGGCAAAGGCCAGTACGTGCCGCGCCGCCTGCCCCTGGACTTCTGCTCCTGACACGAGGCCTTCAATGAAGCTACGCGGTCTGTATGCCATCACCGACAGTCAGCTGCTCGCCGGCCGTTTCCTGTCCCATGTCGAGGCGGCCCTGGAAGGCGGCGTGTGCCTGCTGCAGTACCGCGACAAGAGCGACGATGCGGCGCGCCGCCTGCGTGAAGCCGAAGGGCTGATGAAGCTCTGCGAGCGTTACGGCACCCGGTTGCTGATCAACGATGACGCCGAACTGGCCGCACGCCTGGGTGTCGGCGTACACCTGGGCCAGACCGACGGCCCGCTGACCCCGGCCCGCGCACTGCTCGGCCGTCAGGCAATCATCGGTTCCACCTGTCACGCCAGCCTCGAACTGGCCACCCAGGCTGCCAGCGAAGGCGCCAGCTACGTGGCGTTTGGCCGCTTCTTCAATTCTGTCACCAAGCCGGGCGCGCCCGCTGCCAACGTCGAACTGCTGCAGCAGGCCCGCGCCCAGGTGAAACTGCCGATCGCCGTGATCGGCGGCATCACCCTCGACAACGCCGCCCCGCTGGTCGCCCACGGTGCCGACTTGCTGGCGGTGATCCACGGTTTGTTCGGTGCCGACAGCGCGCAGGAAGTCACCCGCCGCGCCCGCGCCTTCAACGCCTTGTTCGCATCCTGATTCGAGAGATACTTCCATGTCCCGTTCCGAAGCCCTGTTCGCCCAAGCCCAGAAGCACATCCCCGGCGGCGTCAACTCGCCAGTCCGCGCTTTCAAGAGCGTTGGCGGCACGCCGCTGTTCTTCAAGCATGCCGAAGGCGCCTATGTCGTTGACGAGGACGACAAACGCTACGTCGACTACGTCGGCTCCTGGGGCCCGATGATCCTCGGCCACGGCCACCCGGACGTGCTGGACTCGGTACGCAAGCAGCTGGAGCACGGCCTGTCCTACGGCGCGCCGACCGCCATGGAAACCGAGATGGCCGACCTGGTCTGCTCGATCGTACCGTCGATGGAAATGGTGCGCATGGTCAGCTCGGGCACCGAAGCCACCATGAGCGCCATCCGCCTGGCCCGTGGCTACACTGGCCGTGACGCCATCATCAAATTCGAAGGCTGCTACCACGGCCACTCCGACAGCCTGCTGGTAAAAGCCGGCTCCGGCTTGCTGACCCAAGGCGTGCCAAGCTCGGCAGGCGTGCCAGCGGACTTCGCCAAACACACCCTGACCCTGCCGTTCAACGACATCGCTGCCGTCGAGAAGACCTTGGCCGAAGTTGGCCAGACCGTGGCCTGCATCATCGTGGAGCCCGTGGCCGGCAACATGAACTGCGTACCACCGGCACCGGGCTTCCTCGAGGGCCTGCGTGAGCAATGCGACAAGCATGGCGTGGTGCTGATTTTCGACGAAGTGATGACCGGTTTCCGCGTCTCGCTCGGCGGCGCCCAGGGCCATTACGGCATCACGCCGGACCTGTCTACCTTCGGCAAGATCGTCGGTGGCGGCATGCCGGTCGGCTGTTTCGGCGGCAAGCGTGAAATCATGGGCTGCATCGCCCCGCTCGGCCCGGTCTACCAGGCCGGCACCCTGTCGGGCAATCCGCTGGCCATGGCCGCCGGCCTGACCACCCTCAAGCTGATCAGCCGCCCAGGCTTCCACGCCGAGCTGACCGACTACACCAGCCGCATGCTCGATGGCCTGCAGCAGCGCGCCGATGCCGCTGGCGTGCCATTCGTCACCACCCAGGCCGGTGCCATGTTCGGCCTGTACTTCAGCGGCGCCGACGATATCGTCACTTTCGAAGACGTGATGGCCAGCGATGCCGAGCGCTTCAAGCGCTTCTTCCACCTGATGCTCGACGGTGGCGTGTACCTGGCACCGAGCGCGTTCGAGGCGGGCTTCACCTCCATCGCCCACGGTGACAAGGAGCTGCAGATCACCCTGGATGCGGCTGAGAAGGCCTTTGCCGCCCTGAAATAAGCAGCTACTCCCCTTTGTGGGAGCGGCCTTGTGTCGCGATAGGGCCGCAAAGCGGCCCCAGCAATCGATGCATTTCTGCTGGAATTCTGGGGCTGCTGCGCAGCCCTATCGCGACACAAGGCCGCTCCCACAGAGGCCGGCACAGGCAATAATTACGCACGCACAATCAGCTGACTTCCCCAACCAAGCAGAAATTCGAGTAAAACTTTGTAAGGTTGGCGCTGCTTATCCCATAATGTGCCACCAGAGACATTGGCCGCAGCTTTGCAGAGGTAAGTCGATCCCCATGAACCGCACCGGCCGCGCCCTGACCCTGGGCTGCCTGTTGCTTCTTCAGCCCCTGCTGGCCCTGGCGGAGGGCGGTAACTCGTTGCTGATTCCGGCGACGGGCCGCTGTACCTTGAACGTTCAGCCTGAAGACCTGGCAAACGCCCTCAAGGCCTGCGAGCAGACGGCGACTGCGGGGGATGCCCAGGCGCAATTCGAACTGGGCGAGTATTACTACACGCAAACGCCAAAAAACCTGGACAAAGCCCTGGACTGGTTCCAGAAGGCTTCGCTGCAAGGCCATGCCGACGCCCAATACCGCCTGGGCGCCATGTTCTTCCGTGGCGAAGGGGTCAAGGCCAACAACGTGCAGGCCTACATCCTGCTGAAGATGGCTGCGGTCAATGGCGCCGAAGATGCGCTGGACATGGCCGACGAAGTGACCGAGCAAATGCCCCGCGACGAACTGGAGCATGCCACCCAGGTGCTCGGCCAGATTTTCCGCAAGTACCTGCTGGAACTGCAGAGCGCCGAAGGGCGTACGCCGTTCTCGCCGCTTCCCTGAAGGTCACTTTTCCGGCATTGGCATCGGGAACGGCATCACATTGCCGCCACCCTTGGCCTCGCTGATCTTCGCCGTGCCCAGCCGCTCCACCTCATCGATGCGCACAATCGAGTGCATTGGCACGAAACTGCGGACCACTCCGTCGAACTGGCTCTTGAGCTTCTCCTCACTCGGGTCCACTACCAGCTGCGAGCGCTCTCCGAACACGAACTCCTCGATTTCCAGAAAGCCCCACAGGTCACTCTGGTAGATCTGCTTGGCGTACATCTCGAAGACCTGGCCCTGGTTCAGGAAGATCACTTTATAGATGGCGGGTTCGCGTTTGCTCATGTTCGACCAGATAACACATGCGTAAGAAAAGGTGGCCATGATACCTGTTCTGGCCCCTTCGCGGGTGAGCCCGCGCCCACAGGATCTCTACCGGCCTTGCAGGAGCGGGCTCACCCACGACGAGGCCAGAACAGCCCGTACATACCGTTGAACGTTTCAGTGCTTTCGCCACTGCCATTCAAGGGTTATTCTTGAGTTCAACTCCATCGCCGTCGAGCGGCTAAAAACGACCTTGAACGCACCCATAGAACCCCATCGTTTCATCCTCGAACCCTTCGAGGCCCACCGTTTCGCCAACTTGTGCGGCCAGTTCGACGAGCACCTGCGCCTGATCGAGCAGCGCCTGGCCATCGAGATCCGCAACCGCGGCAATCAGTTCGAACTGATCGGCGAACCCAGGACCACCTCTGCTGCCGAACAGCTGCTGCGCCGTCTCTATCGCGAGACCAAGGCCACCGACCTGTCACCGGAAACCGTACACCTGTACCTGCAGGAGTCGGCTGTCGAAAACATCGACAACCCGGCCGTCAACGAGGTCAGCGTGTCGCTGCGCACGCGCAAGGGCAACATCCGCCCGCGCGGGCTCAACCAGCAGCGCTACGTCAAGGAAATCCTGGCCAACGACATCAATTTCGGCATCGGCCCGGCCGGTACCGGCAAGACCTACCTGGCCGTAGCCTGCGCCGTGGACGCGCTGGAACGCGAACAGGTGCGCCGCATCTTGCTGGTGCGCCCGGCGGTCGAGGCAGGTGAAAAGCTCGGTTTCCTGCCCGGCGACCTGGCACAGAAAATCGACCCGTACCTGCGCCCGCTGTACGACGCCCTGTACGAAATGCTCGGCTTCGAACACGTGGCCAAGCTGATCGAACGCCAGGTGATCGAAATCGCCCCTCTGGCCTACATGCGTGGCCGCACCCTGAACAACAGCTTCATCATCCTCGACGAAAGCCAGAACACCACGCTCGAACAGATGAAGATGTTCCTGACCCGCATCGGTTTCGGCTCTACCGCGGTGATCACCGGTGACATCACCCAGGTCGACCTGCCCCGTGGCACCAAGTCGGGCCTGGCGCACGTCATCGAGGTGCTGAAGGACGTTCCCGGGATCAGCTTTACCCATTTCCAACCCAAGGATGTGGTTCGTCACCCACTGGTGCAGCGTATTGTCGAAGCCTACGACCGCTTCGAAGCCCGTCAGCCCAAGCCCGAGGCGCCCGGCAAAGATGCTTGAACTTGATATCCAACGGGCCACGGATGCTGCCACTCCAGATGACGCCGCCTTCCGCCGCTGGTGCGAATTGGCGTTGCGCCAGCGCAGCGCAGACTCGGAAATGACCATTCGCCTGGTCGACGAAACCGAAGGCCGCGAGCTGAACCACACCTACCGGCACAAGGACTACGCGACCAATGTGTTGTCGTTCCCGGCCGATGTGCCCGATGACCTGCTCGATATCCCGCTGCTGGGCGACCTGGTGATCTGCGTGGCGGTGGTCGAGCGCGAAGCGGCCGAACAAGGCAAATCGCTGGAGGCGCACTGGGCGCACCTGGTCATCCACGGTTGCCTGCACTTGCTCGGCTATGACCACATCGAGGATGAGGAGGCCGAGGAAATGGAAAGCCTGGAACGGGAATTGCTGGCAGAACTGGGTCACCCCGACCCGTATGCCGATGATGAAACCGACACAATCACACACTGATACACGAAGGATCACGAGAACCGCCATGAGCGAAGATCGATCGAGCAACGGGCAGAAGTCCTGGCTGGGTAAACTGACCCAGGCTTTTGCCCATGAGCCGAAAAACCGCCAGGAGCTGCTTGAGCTGCTGCGCGAAGCCCATCAGAACAAATTGCTGGACAGCGAAGCGCTGACCATCGTCGAAGGCGCCATTCAGGTCGCCGACCTGCAGGTTCGCGACATCATGGTTCCGCGCTCGCAGATGAACAGCATCAAGGCCGGCCAGTCGCCTCGCGAGTTCCTGCCGGCGGTGATCGACGCCGCGCACTCGCGCTACCCGGTAATCGGCGAAAGCCATGACGATGTGCTCGGGATCCTGCTCGCCAAAGACTTGCTGCCATTGATCCTCAAGGAGAACGGCGACAGCTTCAACATCAAGGACCTGCTGCGCCCGGCCACCTTCGTACCCGAGTCCAAGCGCCTGAACGTGTTGCTGCGCGAGTTCCGCGCCAACCACAACCACATGGCCATCGTCATCGACGAATATGGCGGCGTGGCGGGCCTGGTTACCATCGAGGATGTGCTGGAGCAGATCGTCGGCGATATCGAGGACGAGCACGACGTCGAGGAAGACAGCTACATCAAGCCACTGCCCAGCGGTGATTTCCTGGTCAAAGCGCTTACCCCGATCGAGAACTTCAACGAGTTCTTCGACAGCGAGTTCTCCGACGACGAGTTCGACACGGTCGGCGGCCTGGTGATGAGCGCCTTTGGCCACCTGCCCAAGCGCAACGAAACCACTGAGATCGGCTCTTACAAGTTCCGTATTCTCAACGCCGACAGCCGGCGGATACACTTGCTGCGCCTGACCCCGATCACCCGTTAAGGACAAACATGCGTTGGATCACCCGCCCCGGCTGGCCCGGTAACCTGCTGGCCCTGGCGGCCGGTGCCTCCACCCTCCTGGCCCTGGCGCCGTTCGACATCTGGCCGCTGGCAGTGTTGTCCATCGCGATGCTCTACCTTGGCCTGCGCGAGCTCAGCCCGCGCCAGGCCATGTGGCGTGGCTGGTGGTTCGGGTTTGGCCTGTATGGCGCCGGCACCTGGTGGATCTACGTCAGCATGAACACCTACGGCGGCGCCTCGCCGCTGCTGGCGATCGTGCTGTTACTGGCGTTCTTCGCCGCACTGGCCTGGTTCTTTGCCCTGCCCACCTGGTTGTGGGCGCGCTGGCTACGCCGCAACGAAGCGCCACTGGCCGACGCCCTGTGCTTCGCCGCCCTCTGGCTCCTGCAAGAGGCCTTCCGCGGCTGGTTCCTGACCGGCTTCCCCTGGCTGTACGCCGGCTATAGCCAACTGGACGGCCCGCTGGCCGGCCTTGCGCCGTTGGGCGGCGTATGGCTGATTTCCTTCACCCTCGCCCTCACCGCCGCCCTGCTGTGCAACCTGCACCGCCTGCGCACCCGCCCCTCGTTCCTGGCCGTGGCCAGTGTGCTGTTGCTGGCCCCCTGGGTGCTGGGCCTGACGCTCAAGGGCCATGCCTGGACCACTCCGGCAGGCGAGCCGCTGAAAGTGGCGGCGATCCAGGGCAACGTCGAGCAGGACCTGAAATGGGACCCCGCGCACATCGACGCGCAACTGGCGCTATACCGCGACCTGAGCTTCAGCTCCAGGCCGGTGGACCTGCTGGTGTGGCCGGAAACTGCTGTTCCGGTGCTCAAGGACCAGGCCCAGGGCTACATCGACGTGATGGGCCGCTTCGCCGCCGAGCGGCATTCGGCGCTGATCACGGGGGTGCCGGTGCGTGAAGAAGTGCACCACCAGCGCCGCTACTACAACGGCATTACCGTCACAGGCGAAGGCGATGGTACTTACCTCAAGCAGAAGCTGGTGCCGTTTGGCGAGTATGTGCCGCTGCAAGACGTGCTGCGTGGGGCCATCGAGTTCTTCGACCTGCCCATGTCGGACTTCGCCCGCGGCCCGGAAGACCAGCCGCTGCTGCAGGCCAAGGGCTACCAGATTGCGCCTTACATCTGCTACGAGGTGGTCTACCCCGAGTTCGCCGCCGGCCTGGCTGCACGTAGCGACCTGCTGCTGACCATCAGCAACGACACCTGGTTCGGCAAATCCATCGGCCCCTTGCAGCACCTGCAGATGGCGCAGATGCGCGCGCTGGAGGCCGGCCGCTGGATGATCCGCGCCACCAACAACGGCGTGACTGCACTGATCGACCCGTTTGGCCGCATTACCACGCAGGTTCCGCAATTCCAGCAGGCAGTGCTGTATGGCGAAGTGGTGCCGATGCAGCAGCTGACACCTTACCTGCAATGGCGCTCATGGCCGCTGGCAATAGTCTGTGCATTGCTGCTGGGCTGGGCGTTGCTGGCAGGGCGTATTGCAAAAACCGTCTGATTGGCGATACGCGGCCACTGTAGGAGCGGGTTTACCCGCGAATACGGTAGTGGCGGCAACGGTGAACCGCGGGTGGAGATTGGCCGGCAGGGCCGGCCCTTTCTCGGGCAAGCCCGCTCCTACAGGGGACTATGTAAGCCGGTGAATCAGTAAAACACCCGATACCCCGCCAACCCCACAACTTCATTAAGCAGTTGCCCGCTCTGCCACATCGCCCGGCTCTCTGGCAACAGCCCGCCAAACGGCCGCGCATGATCGCGCCCCAGGAACCCCACCGGCGCCGGCACCACCTCGAACCCCGCCTTTTCAAAACTCCAGCGTGAGCGCTGCATGTGCCAGGCCTGGGTCACCAGCACCACCCGGCGAATTCCCAAAGGCTGCAGCACCTTTGCCGTCAGCTGGGCATTTTCCCAAGTCGTGCGGCTGGCCTCTTCGCGCCATTTCACCTCGACAGCGAAATCTTCACGCAGGCGATCAGCCATCAGCCTCGCCTCGCTGGGCGGCGTCCCGTAATGCAACCCGCCACTGGTCAACACTGGCAGACCGGAGGCCTTGGCCAGCCGCGCCGCAAAGCGCATACGCTCCAGCGCCGTGGCCGTGGGCTGGTCACCGCCACCCCAGGCCGGGTCCCCGCGCTCGCGCCCGGCGCCCAGCACCACAATGGCATCCGCCCGGCTCGCCAGGCCGGCCCAGTCGCTCACCGCCAGCGGCGGCTCACTTTCCAGCACACGGGCGGTTTCCTGCACCACCAGCGGCAGGCTCATCAGCCACAGACCACCCAGTCCTGCGGCAAAGCAAAGCGCCGCCAACCGTGGCCGCCGCGTGCGCAGCCACCAGGCAGCAAGCAGCAGCAAGAGCAGCACGCCCGGCGGCATCAGCCATTGTTTGATGAAGAATCGGATCGGCATCGGCCACACCTCCTTGGCAGGCGTGCAGCCTAGAAGGATCGACGCCGGTCAACAAGTGCGTACCGGCGTCGATCGTGAGTTGTGTGATAGTGAAGAACCGGCGCGCGATAGCCTGCGCCTGGCGTCCTGAACGGCTAGCGATGCGGCAGCGTCCTGGATCTCGCCTTACTGGCGGGGCGTTTCTTGTCCTTGAGCCAGATGATCTTGGCCGATGTCGGCTCCGCTTGTGGGTAACTGCCGACAGAGGCATTGTGGCGCTCCGGGAGGGAATCCAGGTAGGCCTTTATCACTTCGAACTCTGCGTGGCTCAGGCCACGCAACTCAAGCTCAGCTGGCATCTCGTCGCGCAATCGAACCGAGGTCCTGGCCGTTTCCAGTGCCAGGCCAAGCCGGTCGATCAGGCGCTCGTAAAGCTCCGGTCTGATTGCGGGTAGCTGCGTCTCTCCCATCCGTTCACCTCATTGAAGGTAAGAATATCCCCCCCACACCTGAGCTTAGCGTCGCTGCAAAAAGCAGCCGTGTGCCGCGACCAGCGGGCATTCGCAACGAAGGTTTCCCACGATACGCAGCGCTGCTGTATGCTACGGCGTTCACTCTAAACGACACCGGAGTGCCGGACGCAGCGAGGTTCCGCTGCCTGGAACAAGGTCTCTTCTCTCTCAGCCAAAAGTAG
Source organism: Pseudomonas sp. FYR_5 (assembly GCF_043106315.1). Taxonomy (NCBI): domain Bacteria; kingdom Pseudomonadati; phylum Pseudomonadota; class Gammaproteobacteria; order Pseudomonadales; family Pseudomonadaceae; genus Pseudomonas; species Pseudomonas sp. FYR_5. The sequence continues at coordinate 18,099 of NZ_JBICMK010000039.1, forward strand.
CCATGCACGAACAATACACGCCCCGTGATATCGAAGCCGCCGCCCAGAAGTTCTGGGACGAGCAACAATCGTTCGCTGTGACCGAACAGCCAGGCAAAGACACCTACTATTGCCTATCGATGTTCCCGTACCCGAGCGGCAAGCTACACATGGGCCACGTGCGCAACTACACCATCGGTGACGTGATTGCCCGCTACCAGCGCATGCTGGGCAAGAACGTCCTGCAACCGATGGGCTGGGACGCTTTCGGCATGCCCGCGGAAAACGCGGCGATGAAAAACAACGTCGCCCCGGCCAAGTGGACGTACGAAAACATCGACTACATGAAGACCCAGCTCAAGAGCCTGGGCCTGGCCATCGACTGGGCACGTGAAGTCACCACCTGCAAACCCGACTACTACCGTTGGGAGCAGTGGCTGTTCACCCGTCTGTTCGAGAAAGGCATCATTTACCGCAAGAACGGTACCGTGAACTGGGACCCGGCGGACCAGACCGTACTGGCCAACGAACAGGTCATCGACGGCCGTGGCTGGCGTTCGGGCGCGCTGATCGAGAAGCGCGAAATCCCGATGTACTATTTCCGCATCACCGACTACGCCGACGAACTGCTGGAGAGCCTCGACGAGCTGCCGGGCTGGCCTGAGCAGGTCAAGACCATGCAGCGCAACTGGATCGGCAAATCGCGCGGCATGGAAGTACAGTTCCCGTACGACCAGGCCAGCATCGGCCACGAAGGCACCCTCAAGGTCTTCACCACCCGTCCGGACACGCTGATGGGCGCCACCTACGTCGCCGTCGCCGCCGAGCACCCGCTGGCCACCCAGGCAGCGCAGGGCAACCCGGCGCTGCAGGCGTTCATCGATGAGTGCAAGAGCGGCAGCGTTGCCGAAGCCGACATGGCCACCCAGGAGAAGAAGGGCATGGCCACTTCCCTGCTGGTCGAGCACCCGCTCACTGGCGAGAAGCTGCCAGTATGGGTCGCCAACTACGTGCTGATGCACTACGGTGATGGCGCGGTAATGGCCGTACCGGCCCACGACGAGCGCGACTTCGAGTTCGCCCACAAGTACAACCTGCCGGTCAAGGCCGTGGTGCGCACCAGCGCTGGCGATGAAGTCGGCAGCGAATGGCAGGCCGCCTATGGCGAACACGGCCAGCTGATCAACTCCGCAGAATTCGACGGCCTGGACTTCGCTGGCGCCTTCGACGCCATCGAAGCGGCGCTGATCCGCAAGGAACTGGGTAAATCGCGTACCCAGTTCCGCCTGCGCGACTGGGGTATCAGCCGCCAGCGCTACTGGGGCTGCCCGATCCCGATCATCCACTGCCCGTCCTGCGGCGACGTACCGGTGCCGGAAGACCAGTTGCCGGTCACCCTGCCGGAGAACGTGGTGCCGGACGGGGCCGGTTCGCCACTGGCGCGCATGCCTGAATTCTACGAATGCAGCTGCCCGAAATGCGGTACTCCGGCCAAGCGCGAAACCGACACCATGGACACCTTCGTCGAGTCGTCCTGGTACTTCGCCCGCTACGCCTCGCCAAACTACGACAAAGGCCTGGTCGACCCCAAAGCCGCCAACCACTGGCTGCCGGTAGATCAGTACATCGGCGGTATCGAACACGCGATCCTGCACTTGCTGTACGCGCGCTTCTTCCACAAGCTGATGCGTGACGAAGGCCTGGTCACCTCGAACGAGCCGTTCAAGAACCTGCTGACCCAGGGCATGGTGGTCGCAGAGACCTACTACCGCGTTGCCAGCAACGGCGGCAAGGACTGGTTCAACCCGGCCGATGTCGAGATCGAGCGTGATGCCAAAGCCAAGATCATTGGCGCCCGCCTGAAGACCGACGGCCTGCCGGTGGAAATCGGTGGCACCGAAAAGATGTCCAAGTCGAAAAACAACGGCGTCGACCCGCAGTCCATGATCGAAGCCTATGGCGCCGACACCTGCCGCCTGTTCATGATGTTCGCCTCGCCGCCCGACATGAGCCTGGAATGGTCCGACTCCGGCGTCGAGGGTGCCAGCCGCTTCCTGCGCCGCGTCTGGCGCCTGGCTCAGGCTCACGTCAGCCAGGGTCTGCCAGGCAAGCTGGATGTCGCCGCCCTGGACGACGCGCAAAAAGTCATCCGCCGCGCGATTCACGCCGCCATCAAGCAGGCCAGCACCGACGTGGGCCAGTTCCACAAGTTCAATACCGCCATCGCCCAGGTGATGACCGTGATGAACGTGCTGGAAAAGGCCCCGCAAGCCACCGAACAGGACCGTGCCCTGCTGCAGGAAGGCCTGGAAGCCGTCACCCTGCTGCTGGCACCGATCACTCCGCACATCTCTCACGCGCTGTGGCAGCACCTGGGCCATGCAGGGTCGGTGATCGATGCCGCATGGCCAAGCGTCGACGAACAGGCGCTGGTGCAGGACACCATTACCTTGGTGGTTCAGGTCAACGGTAAACTGCGCGGCCAGGTCGAGATGCCTGCTGCTGCCAGCCGCGAAGAAGTCGAAGCCGCTGCCCGCAGCAACGAGAATGTCCTGCGCTTCATCGATGGCCTGACCATCCGCAAGGTCATCGTGGTACCGGGCAAACTGGTCAACATCGTCGCCAACTGATGAAAACGCCCACCCGCATTGGCTGCGGGTGGGCGGAACAGGCCCAAAAGGGAGCAACAACATGATCAAACGCAATTTGCTGGTAATCGGCCTGGCGGTCATGCTCAGCGCCTGCGGTTTCCAGCTGCGCGGCACCGGCGCCACCGAGCTGAGCGTGAAGGAAATGGACGTCAGCGCGCGCAATGCCTATGGCCCGACCGTGGTCCAGCTGCGTGAAGTACTGGAACGTAGCGGCGTCAACGTGCACGCCGGCGCACCGTATCGCCTGGTGCTGACCAACGAACAGGAGCGCGAGCGCTCGGCCACCTACAACAGTGGCAACCGTACCGCCGAGTACGAGCTGACCACCAAGCTGGACTACAGCATCCTGGGCCTGAACAACCTGGAGCTGATGAGCGACAAGCTGGAGGTGCGCAAGGTCTACGTGCGTGACGGCTCGAACATCACCGGCTCCGAGCAGGAAGCCAAACGCGCCCGCGAAGAAATGCGCCGCGACCTGGTCAACGCCATGGTCGTACGCTTGCAGATGCTGTCCCCGTCCCAGCTGGATGAGCTGCAGCGTAAAGCCGACGAGCGTGCCAGCGCCGAAGCTGCCGCGCTGGAAGCAGCCCGCCGCCAGCAAGCCGAGACGCCTCAGCAATCGCCACTGGAAGTTCCGGGCAACTAAGCCCGTGAGGGGCGCCCTCGGGCGCCTCGCCTGCTCCCATGAAACTCGCCCCTGCCCAACTCAACAAGCACCTGCAAGGCGCCCTGGCACCGGTCTACGTGGTCAGCGGCGACGACCCGCTGCTGTGCCAGGAAGCCGCCGACGCCATCCGCAATGCCGCGCGTCAGCGAGGTTTCGATGAACGCCAGGTATTCAGTGCCGACGCCAACTTCGACTGGGGCACCCTGCTCCAGGCGGGTGCAAGCCTGTCGCTGTTCGCCCAGCGCCGCCTGCTGGAACTGCGCCTGCCCTCAGGCAAGCCCGGTGACAAAGGTGCCGCCGCGCTGATGGAATACTGCGCCAATCCCGCCGAAGACACGCTGTTGCTGATCAGCCTGCCCAAGCTCGACAGCAGTGCGCAGAAGACCAAGTGGGGCAAGGCATTGATCGAAGGCGCCCATTGCCAGTTCATCCAGATCTGGCCGGTGGATGTGCACCAGTTGCCTCAGTGGATCAACCAGCGCCTGCAACAGGCCGGCCTGTCAGCCCAGCGTGATGCCGTCGACCTGATTGCCGCGCGCGTGGAAGGCAACCTGCTGGCAGCCGCGCAGGAAATCGAAAAGCTCAAGTTGCTGGCCGAAGGCAGCCAGATCACCGTGGAAACCGTGCAGGCTGCCGTCGCCGACAGCGCCCGCTTCGATGTCTTCGGCCTGGTCGATGCCATTCTCAACGGCGAGGCTGCGCATGCCCTGCGCATGCTCGAAGGCTTGCGCGGTGAAGGTGTGGAGCCGCCCGTCATCCTCTGGGCCTTGGCCCGTGAGCTGCGTCAGCTGGCGGGGCTGGCCCAGCAGTTCAGCCAAGGCGTGCCATTGGACAAAGCGTTCAGCCAGGCCCGCCCGCCCATCTGGGACAAACGTCGACCGCTGGTCAGCAAGGCCCTGCAGCGCCTCTCGGCGCAGCGCTGGGCACAACTGCTGCAGGATGCCCAGCGTATCGATGCGCAGATCAAAGGGCAGGCAGAAGGTTCGCCCTGGATTGGCCTGGCGCGGCTGTCGCTGTTGATGGCTGGCCAGCGCCTGACCCTGCCGCCCATGTAGGGGCGGGTTTACCCGCGAAAGGGCCGGGGCTGCCGGCCAATATCCCCGGTCATTCGCCGTCGCAGCCGCCACCGTATTCGCGGGTGAACCCGCTCCTACACCTGATCGGGGGCGGACACA
>NZ_JBICMK010000003.1:0-40854 GCF_043106315.1 Pseudomonas sp. FYR_5
AACGGGCCGTGGGGAGAGAAATATCCGACGGTGGTGGCTGCCTGGAGGCGCGCCTGGGATCGAGTGATTCCATTTTTCGTCTTCCCACCGGCCATCAGGAAGGTGATTTACACCACCAACGCCATCGAGAGCATCAACGCCCAGCTACGCAAGGTCATCAAGACTCGCGGGCACTTCCCGAATGATGACGCAGCGACCAAACTGATTTGGCTGGGATTGCGCAACATAACAGCCAATTGGGGGAAACCGGCCCATGATTGGAAAAGCGCGATGAATCAATTTGCGATTCTGTACGGAGACCGGTTCATCAGGCCAACCTGGTGAAATCAAGGCCTGCCTGACGGCAGGCCGTTACCGGCCCGCACACAAAAAATCTGACACTTCCGAGCGATTCCACAGTTTCACCGTTCAATACCGCCACAGGCAGAAATCTCCTACGACACACAAGGAATGGGCTGACTTCCACGTATCGGCATAACTGCATTGAATAGTCGACTCCCCACTTGCCAGGCAGGGAGCCTCACAAAAAAACTACAAGGAACGTTCAATGCCTCATTCCGAAGCTGCGTACCTGGATTTTTACCCAGAGCAAAGCCAGGCCATAGCCTTTGCAAGCCAAACCCTTGCTGATTTGGGTGGACCGGAGGCTAAAGGAGTAGCACTTCAGGCTCGTATATTCGCCGATCAACTCGAAAAAGCCTTGAGTGAAGAACAGCGTGCGCTCCTCCGGCGCTTCAGTGAAGGCCATCTATCTGCCTTGATGTACAGGCAGATGCACTGTGCCAACGAGCCAATACCAGAATACCTACCCGACATTACCGCCCTGGCGCAAAGCCCTCGCAGCCAATACCTTGCCTCGCGCAATCAACTGCTGCTGGAGCTCGTACGCCACCGCAGTTTCGCCTTCGATATCGACAACGATGGCAAACAGGTCCGCCTGGTCGGCAACTTCAAGGGCGGTGGCCGCGTCCCGCGACCCGACGAAGATCCCTGCCTGGAGGTTGAAACCAGCTCGCATGCGGGCTTGCGCTTAGGGCCACACACTGAAGCACCTTACAACTGCTCAACAAACGCCAGCAACGCTCACTCCCCTGCTCCCTCAGCACTGATTCTCACTGCGCGCTGGAACCCCGCCAATGAACCTACGAATGTCTTCCCACTCCGGGAAATCATCGAACGCTTGAGTAACCTGGACACACTTGCGCTGACTTCAAAGTCTTTCGACTTCACACGCAGTGACTGCTTCGCTCAGGGACAGGGCAATGCTGGCAAAGCAGTTTCAATGCTGCAGTTCGAGCCCAATGGTGGTTTCTCTGTTCGATACAACAGCTATCGCTTCAGTCTGAATGAACGTGCCTGCAACGCTGCGGCGCGCGCGTTCAGCGCCTTTCAAAAAGCACTGAGCACTGCACAACCGCTGACGTTTGCCCTGCAACCTGATAGCGCACTGTTGATCAACAACAGCCGAGCCTTGCACGGCCGCGACAAGGTCCAGGACAACCGGCGCCTGCTTATCCGTCAGTTCGGATACTCCCCCTTCGCCGTACCGTTGGTGCTCGCTGAAGACCCGCTGCTGGTCCGTGGTTGAGCACAGGAAATACCCCATGATCGAAATCGACTTGACGTTTGTTCTGCTACTCGCACTGGTTGCACTGATGGCCGGCTTTTTTGATGCTATCGCCGGCGGCGGTGGCCTTATCACGCTCCCGGTGCTGTTCATTGCCGGTGTAGAACCCTTGGCAGCTATTGCCACAAACAAGTTCCAGGCAGCTTCGGCTACGGTTTCGGCTACGTGCGCCTTCGCCCGCAAAGGCATGATCGACTGGAGACGAGGCAGTCCCATGGCTGTCATGTCGTTCATCGGTGGGGCGTTGGGAGCCTTGTCGATAACTTACGTCCCCAAAAGCGTTTTGCAGGCGTGCGTCCCACCACTGCTGATCCTTATCGCCGCCTACTTTGCCTTCAGCCCAAAGCCGAATGAACAAGCGCGCAAGGCAAAGGTATCGACTAGCCTATTCTGCGTGACGGCTGCACCATTCATTGGCTTTTATGACGGCATCTTCGGCCCTGGAGTCGGCTCGTTCTTCATGCTGGCTTGCGTGGTCCTCCTGGGCCAGCACCTCATTCAAGCCGTATGCACCAGCAAGCTTTTGAACGCAGCCTGTAACCTGGGCGCATTGTCAGTCTTTTCTCTCAGCGGGGCGATCATCTGGCCGCTGGCGCTGGCAATGGCGCTCGCCGCCTTTCTGGGCGCGCAATTGGGGGCACGCTGCGCAGTACGCTTCGGCTCGCGCCTCATAAAACCGCTGCTGGTCAGCGTCTACTGCATCATGGCACTCAAACTGCTGCTCGATACGGGCAACCCGCTCGGCGAATGGCTCAACCAGTTCTTCTAGAGAGCACCATGCACATTCAAAAGACTTCCCCGCAGCGCATGAAGTGGCAGTTTGACGAGCCCGCTCCAGGCAAAGAGCTGTTCATCAATGAAGTCTTTGGAAACTATCAGCAACAGGCGCGATTGCTGGTACCTGATATCGAGCGCGCAGCTCCAGCATTCGTTTTGGGGGGAGCGCGTTCCGACTTTACCCGGCTCAACCCCCTGCTTTATCGCCTACAAGCCGCAGGCATTGGTTCACTCACTGGCAATCTGTCAGGTCATAGCCTCGCCAGCGAGCCAGGCGCAATGTCGCCGTCACTGGCTACGAACCTTGATGAAGCACAGCGTTTCCACGCGCATATCGCGCCTCGATGCCGAACGCTCATAGGCCACAGCCTTGGCGCGGCAATTACGCTCAAGCTTGCAGCACAGTTGCCACAAGTGGACAACATCGTATTAATCTGCCCAGCAGTTTATCCAGACCACGCCTACCAGGCGCCGTTCGGCCCAGCCTTCACTGCTGCCATCAACAAGCCTTTCGGTTTTCTGGAGAGCGATAGCTACACCTTCCTCAACCAGTTTCGTGGAAGAGTATTGATGGTGATCGGCGAGTACGACGGGCTCAACTCCCAGAGATTCGGTAAAGGCCCTGGCACCAGCGCTGGCAACCTGTGGATTGCCGGCACTGAACGCTATAGCCCGATTCCTGAAGAAGTTACCCTCGCCTTGATGCGAGCAGTTTCAGCGTCGCGCTTGCAATGCCTGTTTCTTACCGACTGCGACCATGGCATCGCGGCACATTTGCGCAGGGCTCCAGCGATAGCGGACCAGGTTGCGGACGCAGTAGCAACGTTCATCCTCGACAATGCTTAAGGCGTTGAGCATTACTCGATCTCGAACAGACCATCGCGCAACGGCGCCACACTCAACCGCTTACGCACATCGTCGTCTATGCGTGGATCATCCGGCCGGTACAGTTTCACCTGTCGATACGCATTGATGCGATTGATCTCCTCGCCCAGGTATTCCCATACCACCCGGGTACAGGCCGGGTTGCGCCGGTCGCCGCTGGATACGCCGGCCTTCAGGCCATTCAACCGGGTGATGCGGCTTTTGAAGCTGGGGATGAGGATGGTCTGGCTCATCTCGTTGAACGTCAGCGACTCGTAGTCGATGAGGAACATCCGGTCCTGCAACTGGAACGCCGCCCCCAGGTAGCGACAGCGTACCTCGGCATGCTGATCGGTGGCGCTGGAGCGCTCCTGCCGTTCCTGGCGCTCGAACAGAAAACGGCCGCGTTCTTCCCACAGGTGCACCAGCGACACGAGGATCGTGCCCGGCACCGACATGCAGTTGGAGTACTCGAAGTAGTAACCGCAATAGCGCGAAAGGTTGCCGCCATGTTCGTGCAACGGGCGGAACAACTCGCTGATCGGGTCACTGGACTGCTGGGCCCGGGGCGATACCCGCGCACCGATCAGACGGGCGAACTGCTCGGCGGGCAGGTTCAGTTCGTAATCCTCGACACCGAAGAAGTCGCCGATACGCTTCAGGTTGAAAGCCGTCGGACGGCTTTGCCCGCTCAGGTACTTGTTGAACTGCGCGCGGTTGATCGAGAGCTGGCGGCAAACTTCGGAAATAGAGCGGTAGTGGCTGCAGGCAAGTTTGAGGTTGGTAGCGAAATGATCGCTCATATGCGGGATCCAGGTGACGCGAATGACGCCATTGTAGCATCAACTCGCATCAAGTCAGAGCAATCCGCGAAATTGTAACCACTCTTGTCATAGCCAACCATGCGCCCCAACGAATAGCGGTGCGCCTGCCGTCCGCTGGTCTTTCCACACGAAGAATAAGAATCGAGGTCATTTTCCAATGCTCGAAGTAATCAACGATTTCCTTTCGGGGAAACTCCTCATCGTGCTGATCGTAGGGCTGGGTAGCTACTTCACCATCCGCTCCCGGTTCGTCCAGTTCCGCCACTTCACCCATATGTTCAGCGTGTTCAAGGAATCGCTGCGTGGCCAGGCAGGCCAGCTGAGCTCCTTCCAGGCCCTGATGCTGAGCCTGGCCGGCCGCGTGGGCGCCGGCAACATCGCCGGTGTCGGTATCGCAGTCACCCTGGGTGGCCCAGGTGCGGTGTTCTGGATGTGGGTCACCGCACTGGTAGGCATGTCCAGCAGCTTCTTCGAATGCACCCTCGCCCAGGTGTATAAGCGCGCTGATGGCGATGGCCTGTACCGTGGCGGCCCGGCCTATTACATCCAGCACGGGCTGAAACGCAAGAACATGGCCATCGTGTTCTCGGTCTTGCTGCTGGTCACCTACGGCTTCGCCTTCATCGGCCTGCAGTCGTACACCATGACCCATTCGCTGCAGAACGCCTTTGCCTTCGACCCAAGCCACAGCGGTATTGTCCTGGCCGTGCTGATGGCCATCACCTTCATCGGCGGCATCAAGCGCATCGCGGCGGTGTCGGACCTGCTGGTACCCGTCAAGACCCTGGCCTACATCGGCGTGACCTTGTACGTGATCGGCACCCAGATCGAACACGTGCCAGCCATGCTTGAAACCATCTTCAAGAGCGCCTTCGGCCTCGACCCGGCTTTCGGCGGCCTGCTCGGCAGCGCTATCGTCATGGGTGTGAAGCGTGGCGTGTTCGCCAACGAAGCCGGCCTGGGCAGTGCGCCAAACGTCGCTGCCGTGGCTGCCGTGAAACACCCGGGCGCGCAGGGCGTGGTCCAGGCCTTCAGCGTGTTCCTCGACACCTTCCTGATCTGCACCTGCACCGCACTGCTGATCCTGCTTTCGGGCTTCTACACCCCGGGCTTCGAGGGCGACGGCATTGTCCTGACCCAGAACTCGCTGGCCGCCGTAGTCGGTGACTGGGGCCGGGTGTTCGTCAGCGTGGCGCTGTCGCTGTTCGTCTTCACCTGCATCCTCTACAACTACTACCTCGGCGAGAACAGCCTGCAGTTCCTCAGCCGTAACCGCGTAGTGTTGATGGTGTTCCGTGGCCTGGTGCTGGCACTGGTCGTGTGGGGTTCGATGCAAGACCTGTCGACCGTGTTCGCCTTCGCCGACATCACCATGACCTGCCTGGCCTTCGTCAACCTGGTGGCCCTGGCCATGTTGTTCAAGGTCGGCCTGCGAGTCATGCGCGACTACGACGACCAGCGCAAGGCCGGTGTAAAGCAGCCTGTGTTCGACTCGTCCAAGTTTGCCGACCTGGACCTGGACCGCAATGCCTGGCCTGCCAATCCTCAGGTGGAAACAGCCACTGACAAAGCAGTCGGCCAAGTTCAGCCGCAGCGCTGATATCCTCCCCTGCCCAGCCGCCCCTTCCGCGGGCGGCTTTTCTTTCTCCGCTCACTGCTACGGATGCTTTCCATGCGCGCAGTAAAGAATCTTCTCGTTCTCTATACCGGTGGCACCATCGGCATGCTCGAAACCCCCGAAGGCCTGGCACCGGCCGGTGGTTTTGAAGCGCGGATGCGTGAACACTTTGCCCAGATGGCCAATGCACCCCAGGTGCAATGGACGCTGCACGAGCTGGACCCGCTGCTCGACAGCGCCAACATGCAACAGCACAACTGGCTGGCGATGCGCGATGCCATCGTCGAGGCGGTGGATGTAGCGGGCCACGATGGCGTGCTGGTGCTGCACGGCACCGACAGCATGGCCTACAGCGCTGCAGCGTTGTCGTTCCTGTTGCTTGGCTTGCCCGTACCAGTGTTGCTGACCGGCTCGATGCTGCCGGCAGGTGCCCCGGACAGCGATGCCTGGGACAACCTGTGCGGCGCATTGCGCCAGTTCGAACAAGGCCTGGAAGAGGGCGTGCAGCTGTACTTCCACGGTCAGCTGCTGCATGGCTGTCGGGCGTCGAAGCTGCGCAGCGAAGCGTTCGATGCCTTTGCGGCGCTGCCACGCCATCGTGACGCTGAGCGGGCCGATACGATCCCTGCCGAGCTGGGCTACAGGCAGCCGCGCAAGCCGGTCAACCTGGCGGTCGTGCCAGTGTTCCCAGGGCTGCAGGCCGGGCATTTGCAGGCCTTGATCGACAGTGGTGTGCAGGGTTTGCTGCTGGAGTGCTACGGCAGCGGTACCGGGCCGTCGGATGACCAGGCGCTGCTGAATGTTCTGAGCGCAGCGCGCCAGCGCGGCGTGATGCTGGCAGCGATCAGCCAGTGCCCGGAAGGCTCGGTGGTGTTCGACACCTATGCAGCGGGCAACCGCTTGCGCGGGGCCGGGCTGGTCAGTGGCGGTGGCATGACCCGTGAAGCAGCACTGGGCAAGATGGTGGCACTGCTGGGCGCAGGGTTGGATGCTGACGCAGCAGACCGCTGGTTTGTCCTGGATTTGTGTGGCGAACGGGCTTGATCAGCGCCTTTGAGGGCCTCTTCGCGGGTAAACCCGCTCCTACGACGATAGCGTTTCCTGTGTAGGAGCGGGTTCACCCGCGAAGAGGCCCTAAAGGGTGAAAAAATGGCGGAAGGCAGCGGGAGTCGAACCTGCCCGGGAACGGCTGCCGTCCCCAACCGGGTTTGAAGCCCGGCCGCGCCACCGGGCGCGATTGCCTTCCTTGAACTCAGTGCCTGGCCTGCTGTTGGGCCAGGGCGCTGTCGGCGCGGATGTGACGCTGGTCGGCCACCCTCCGGGTCAGGCCGATACGGTCGAAGTATTCCAGAATCTGCACACTGCGCTTGCGACCGATGCCCAACATATCGCGAAACGCAGAAACCTGCACTATCGTCGTTTCGCTGGCCTGCCCCAGCATCAACGCTGCGATGCGCTGTAGCGTCGCCTCTGGGTAGAACAGGTCGCGCACCACCTGATGTACCAAGCCCAGCCGCGCCAACTTGCGCAATAACAGGCGCACATCGGCTTCGGCACGGTTCTCCTCACTCGCCAGTGTCCTGACCCAAGGTGGGTCATATTGCCCTGCGATCAACTTCGGCTGCAGACGTGCCCACAATGCACTGTCGGCTTCGCTCAACTGGACCTTGTGATCGGGCAGATGCAGCCATGGTCCACTGCTGGCGATGGCGCTGTCGTCGAGCAGCTCATCCAGCAGGCTGACGAATGCCGGCCGTTCCAGGGGCAAGGCTACAAAGCGCCGCAAGCGATCACGGTCAGGGCCGAGCTGGTCAGGCTCTTGCTCGTGAAAGCGCGCCAGCTGTTCCAGAACCTGCTGCTTGAGCGCCTGCCATTGGGCGTTGGCGAACAACAGTTGGCCCTGCCGGGTGGCCACCACCCGCACATTGTCCGGTAACTGCCAGGTTTCCCGCAGGCGGTTGAACTGCCGCTCGAGCCGCTGCGGGCTAATGCCGCCCGGTGCACTGGCGAGCAGTGCTGGCAGTGCCTGCTCCAGATCCGCTGCGTCGCGCAGCACCTGCAACTGCTGCAGACGGGCATCGCTACGGCGTTGGCGGCTTGGTGCGAACGGGTCGAGCACCTTGCCGCCGCCCAATGTGCGCTGAGCACGCTGATCGCGCAGCACCAGGCGGTCGCCGTGCACGGCCTGCAACGGCGCGTTGAGCAACAACTGGGCAAACATGCGCTGGCCGGCAGCCAGGCTTTCGCCTTCGAGCAAGGCGACCCGGGCCGTGACATCCTGAGTGCCGAGGTGCACATGCACGGCGCTGAAATGTTCGAAAGTACGCGTCTCATCAGGTAACAGGTTCAGCTCGATATCCACCCGAACACTGGGCGCATGCAACCACTCGGGCACCAGCCAGTCGCCCCGGTGCACCTGCTCCACGGCCAGGCGCTCGGCAGCGATGTTCAGCGCCACCCGTTGACCGGCTTCTGCCACCAACGCGGCCTGGTTCTGAGCATGCAGGCCACGCACGCGCACCACTTTGCCAGCCTTGCCCAGCAGCAACGTATCACCCGCACTGACCCGCCCTGCCAGTGCCGTGCCGGTGACCACCACACCCGCGCCGGTAACCGCAAAGGCACGGTCGACGGCCAGGCGAAAACCACCGTGCACACTGCGTTGCCGCGTACCTGCTTCGGCCTCCAGCAGGGCTTGGCGCAACGCTCCCACGCCCTCCCCGCTGATGCTCGACAGCGGAAACTGCCGCGCACCGCCATACGGCCCACGCGCCAGCAGTTCACTGACTTGCATCTGCACCTCGGCCAGGCGCGACGGCTCGACCCGGTCGCATTTGCTGATCGCCACCAAGGCCTGGGGAATACCCAGCAGCTCGATGATCGCCAGGTGCTCACGGGTCTGCGGCATGACCCCGTCGTCGGCAGCCACTACCAACAGCACCAGATCGATGCCATGGGCGCCGGCCAGCATGTTATGGATAAAACGCTCGTGGCCCGGCACATCGATGAAGCCGGTCAACGGCGCGCCTTCGCTCAGCGCCGCATAGCGGTAGCCAAGGTCGATGGTCATGCCACGGGAACGCTCCTCCTGCCGCTGGTCGCCGGCTTGGCCAGTTAGCGCCTGCAGCAGTGCGGTCTTGCCATGGTCGATGTGGCCAGCGGTTCCAACGATCACTGCACCGGCCCCAGCTGCAGAGCTGGTAACTGGGCCAGCCACTGGGTTTCGTCATCCAGTTGGCGCAGGTCCAGCCACAGGGCATCGTCGTCAATCCGGCCCAGCACCGGCACCGGCAGGTCGCGCAGGGCTCGCTCCAGCACATGCAGGCTGCGCCCGCGCAGCTTCTTCGACACTTGCGGGCGCAGGCACAGCGCAGCACTGGGCAAGCGCGCAACCGGCTGGCTGCCACTGCCGATCATGCCCAACGCAGGCTCTACGCTGATTGCCCATTGCTCACCGAGGCGCGCCTTGAGTTCAGGCGCCAGGCGCTCGGCCTGGGCCTGGATCTCGGCCTGGTTGCGAGTCAGCAAGCGCAGACTGGGCAGGCGCTCGGCCAGGCGATCGGGATTGCGGTACAGCGCCAGCACCGCCTCGAGTGCAGCGAGGGTGATCTTGTCGACGCGCAACGCACGCTTGAGCGGATTTTTCTTGATCCTGGTGATCAGGTCCTTATGGCCGACGATGATCCCGGCCTGCGGACCACCCAGCAGTTTGTCGCCACTGAAGGTGACGATATCGGCACCATCGGCCAGGGCCTGGCGTACCGTGGGTTCGGCGGGCAGGCCCCAGCGGGTAAGGTCGAGCAGGCTACCGCTGCCCAAGTCTTCAAGCAGCGGCAATTCATGTTGGTGGGCGATACGTGCCAGCTCGGCAGTAGCCACCTGGGTGGTGAAGCCCTGGATGCTGTAATTACTGCAATGCACCCGCATCAGCAGGCCAGTGCGCGGACCGATGGCGGCCTCGTAGTCGCGGGCGTGAGTACGGTTGGTGGTACCGACCTCATGCAGCTTGACGCCGGCACGGGCCATGATGTCGGGAATCCGGAAGGCACCACCGATCTCGATCAGCTCGCCGCGAGAGATGATGCCTTCCTTGCGCGCGCCCAGGCTGTTGAGCGCTAGCAGCACGGCGGCGGCATTGTTGTTGACCACGGTGACGGCTTCGGCACCGGTCAACTCGCGGATCAAGCCTTCGATCAGGTCATCACGATCACCCCGTTTACCGGTGGCCAGGTCGAATTCCAGGTTGAGCGGATAACGAGCGGCGGTCCGCATGGCCTCGATGGCTTCTTCCGGTAGCAAGGCGCGGCCCAGGTTGGTGTGCAGCACGGTGCCGGTGAGATTGAACACGCGGCGAACCTGGCTACGTTGCTGGAGGGCGAGGCGTTCGCCGCTGCGGCCAAGGAGGATTTCCGGGGCCAGCTCGGCGCTGCCGAGTTCGCCATTACGGGCGGGCTCGCGCAGGTCGTCGAGCAACTGGCGCAGGGTAGTCAGCACGGCGTCGCGACCGTGGCGGTCGATCAGCGGGAGGCAAGCCGGGTGGCGCAGGAGGGTATCGATGGACGGAAGGCGTGGGGTGTCGCTGGCTAGGCTGTTGGACATGCGGTACTACCTTGGACTGATCCGTTGTCTGTGCTGGCCCATTCGCGGGTGAACCCGCTCCTACAAGTACAGCGTCATCCTGAAGGTTGGCGCAATTACCTGTAGCTACGAAGGCAAGTCGGTGTTTCAGTGTAGACCCTCACCCACTACCCGGGGCGAGCATCAGGTTGGGCGCCAGGCGATGGAAACCCTCCCCGTCCAGGCGTATATCCAAGGCCAGGCTGGCCAGGTCGTCGGCCAGCGGCTCGGCCGCCGCATCGTTCTCCAGGTAGTTCTGCTTCAGGTAGCTGTCGCAACCTGGGCAGCACTCGGCGCGCAGTGGCGCCTTGCCGGGTGCATGGCGATCATCCTCAAGGCTGGTGTAACGCAAGTCCTTGCTCGACTCGCAGTACACACACTTGACTCGCACAACATGCCACTCACAGGCACACAACGAACAGGCCAGGTAACGCAAGCCGTTGTGCTTTCCACGGTTGCGCACCACCCCGGCCATCGCCGGCGAACCACAAGCCGGGCATTGAGCCAGGCTGCCGGCAGGCTTGAGCTGGTGTACGGGCAGCGCCAGCAACCAGCTGGACCAAGCCGCCTGCAACGCGGCCCCGAGGAACGGCACCAGTGCTGCGGGCACACCATCGTACTGGCCTGCCAGCAAAGCAATGCCCCAGCCCTTGCGCTGATAGTCATCACTGCCTCGTAGCAGCTGCAGCGCCTCACCCAGCGGGCCACTGCGTTCGCCGCTGAGGTGCTCTAGCAGTGCCTGCAACCAGACCAGCCACGGCCCTTCACGCACCAGGCTGTCAGCCGCCAGCGGCGGCAAACCATGGTCCATGCACAGGCGCTGACGCTCCTCGGCCACGGGCAAGCCGCTGGGCGGGTTATCCACAAGCTGCTGCTGGATGCGGCATAAACGCGCAATCAACCTCAGGTAGTCGCCAAGCGCGTTGCCCTCAGCCAGTTGCTCCAGGCGGGCGGCGCGCAGTTCAAACAGGTTGCCAGCAGGCAGGTGCAGAAATGGCGGCGTGACCGCCGACGCTTCGATCTGCCCGGGTTCAAGTATGATGCTCAAGCGCTCATCCTTTTTTTCGTCCGTGATCACCCGGCGTCTTTTCGCCGGTCACTTCGCGGTACCACAACTCATGATGCTTGCGTGCCCAGGCGCGGCTGACCCAGCCATGCAGCATGGCGCCGATCGAGCCCTTGATCCAGATGCCGGCGTAGATGTGCACGATGATGCTGAGAATCAGCACGAAGGCCGCCAGCGCATGCAACAGCGCAGACAAACGAATGGCATCGATGCCAAACCAATGGCTGAAGTATGCCCGCCAGATCACCACGCCACTGATCAGCAGCACCAGCATGCACACCAGCAGGGTCCAGAACAGCAGCTTCTGCCCGGCATTGTATTTGCCGACCGGCGGCACCCCCTCCTCCTCGTTGCGCATTACCCGGTCCACCCGGCGCAGCCACAGGCGGTCGTTGGCAGTGATGAAGTTGGCCCGCCAGAAGCGCACTACCAGGCCGAGGAAGAACACGAACATCGCTACCCCGATGAAGGGATGCAGAATGCGCGTCCACGGCCCGCCGCCGAACAGGTTGCTGAGCCAGAATAGCGCCGGATGGAACAGCGCAAGCCCCGACAGCCCAGCCAGGATGAACAGGATCGCCACCACCCAGTGGTTGCTACGCTCGTTGGCGTTGTAGCGCAGGATGGGTTTGTTGTCGTTCATGGCCGCTGCTCCCCTTGCCCACCGGGCTGCTTCGGATCATAGACATGGACCGACGGGTCCACTTGATGCACGCTTTCGTCCGGCGGTGTCGGGTGCTCATCCTCCTCAACCCGCTGTGGGCCAATGCGCACATAGTGGAAGAACCCCGCCAGCACCGCCGCACCCATGGCCAGCAGCGCCAGCGGCTTGGTGAAGCCCTTCCACAACCCCACCAACGGGCTGATCACTGGCTGGTCCGGCAGGCCGGCATACAGCTTCGGCGTGTCGGCATGGTGCAGCACATACATCACGTGGGTACCACCGACGCCGTCCGGGTCGTACAACCCGGCGTTGTCGTAGCCCCGCGACTTCAGATCGACGATGCGCTCGGCCGCATGCACTTTCATCTCGTCCTTGCTGCCGAACACGATCGCACCGGTAGGGCAGGTTTTCACGCACGCCGGCTCCAACCCCACGCTCACGCGATCGGAACACAGGGTGCACTTGTACGCCTTGTGGTCTTTCTGCGAGATGCGCGGGATGTCAAACGGGCAGCCGGCGATGCAGTAGCCGCAGCCGATGCAGTGGTCCTGGTTGAAGTCGACGATACCGTTGGCGTGCTTGATGATCGCACCCGGGCTAGGGCAGGCCTTCAGGCAACCTGGGTCGGCACAGTGCATACAGCCGTCCTTGCGGATCAGCCACTCCAGGTTGCCGTCGTCGCGCTCGTGCTCGGTAAAGCGCATCAGTGTCCAGGTCTCGGCAGTGAGGTCCTGGGGGTTGTCGTAGGTGCCGTGGTTATGGCCAACCTCGTCACGCAGTTCATTCCACTCCGAGCACGCCACCTGGCAGGCCTTGCAGCCGATGCACTTGGTAGTGTCGATCAGCTTGGCGACCTCCTGCTGCTGACGCACCGAGGGCGGGACGGTAGTGGTGGCCGAGCGGGCGATGATGTCTTGGCTGGCCATCAGAGTTTCTCCACTTTGACGAGGAACGACTTGGACTCTGGCGTCTGCGTGTTGCCATCACCGAGGAACGGCACCAAGGTATTGGTCAAGTAGCCATGCCGGGTAACGCCGGTGAAGCCCCAGTGCAGCGGGATGCCGATCTGGTGCACGGTCTGATTGTTGACCTGCAGCGGGCGAATCCGCTTGGTTACCACCGCCACCGCATCGATATGCCCACGCTTGCTCGACACCCGTACCCGGTCGCCGGCCTTGATGCCTTTCTCGTTGGCCAGCACCTCGCCGATCTCGACGAACTGCTCGGGCTGGGCAATGGCGTTGAGCCGGCAATGCTTGCTCCAGAAGTGGAAATGCTCGGTCAGCCGGTAGGTGGTCGCCGCATAGGGGAACTCGTCGTGCGTGCCGAGGGTGTCCCATACAGAATCGAAGATGCGCCCGGCCGGGTTGCTGGTGGCCTTCTTGTTCTGCGGGTGCAGCGGGTTGATGCCGATCGGTGTTTCGAATGGCTCATAGTGCTCGGGGAACGGGCCTTCGGCCATTTTGTCGATGGCAAAGAAACGCGCCACGCCTTCGGGGTTCATGATGAACGGGTTCATCCCCGCTTCGGGCGGCGAGTCGACCTTGAAATCCGGCACGTCGGTGCCGGTCCAGGCCTTGCCGTTCCACCACACCAGGCGCTTTTTCTCCGGGTCCCAAGGCTTGCCTTGCGGGTCGCTGGAGGCCCGGTTGTAGAGGATGCGGCGGTTGGCCGGCCAGGCCCAGGCCCAGTTCTGCACCTGGTGCATGCCATACGGGTCGCTGTTGTCGCGGCGAGCCATCTGGTTGCCCTGTTCGGTCCAGCAGCCGGCGAAGATCCAGCAGCCAGACGCGGTGCTGCCATCGTCCTTGAGCTGGCCGAAGCCCGCCAGTTGCTGGCCCGCCTTGATCACCGCGCCAGTCGGGTCGGTGACATCGGCCACCGCCCAGCCGTTCATCTCCTTGGCCAACTCCTCCGGGGATGGCTCCTCAGGTATCTTGTACGGCCAGCTGATGTTCATTATCGGGTCGGGGTAGGCGCCGCCCTCGGCCTGGTAGCGTTGGCGCAGGCGCAGGAACAACTCGCTCATGATGTGCACGTCGGTACGGGTCTCGCCCGGGCCGTCTGCGCCCTTCCAGTGCCATTGCAGCCAACGGCTGCTGTTGACCAGCGACCCGTCTTCCTCGGCGAAACAGGTAGTGGGCAAGCGGATCACTTCGGTCTGGATATTGGCCGTGTCGACGTCGTTGAACGGCCCGGCATTGCGCCAGAACTCCGATGTCTCGGTAGCTAGCGGGTCCATGACCACCAGCCACTTGAGCTTACTCATCGCCGCGGTGACACGGTTCTTGTCCGGCAGCGCTGCAATCGGATTGAAACCTTGGCACATATAGCCGTTGACCTTGCCCTGGTCCATCATCTCGAACATGCGCAGCACGTCGTAGCCCGGCACGTCGAGCTTGGGTAGCCACTCGTAGCCCCAGTTGTTTTCTACCGTGGCGTTGGCCCCGTACCAGGCTTTCATCAGGCTGACGTGGAACTTGCCGTAGTTCTGCCAGTACGACAGCTGGCCCGGGCGCAGTGGCTTGGAGGCGCGCTTGTCGATGTAGGCGGCGTAATCCTGCTCGGCATCGCCGGGCAAGGTCAGGTAACCCGGCAGCAAGTTGGACAACAGGCCGAGGTCGGTCAGGCCCTGGATGTTGGAGTGTCCACGCAACGCATTGACCCCGCCACCCGGCATGCCGACGTTGCCCAGCAGCAACTGGACCATGGCCGCGCTACGAATGATTTGCGCGCCGATCGAATGCTGCGTCCAGCCGAGCGCATAGAGGATCGTCATGGTCTTGCCCGGTACCGAGCAGGAGGCGATCTCTTCCCAGACCTTCATCATGGCGTCCTGTGGCATGCCACAGGTCATGCTCGCCAGTTCCGGGGTATAGCGGCTGTAATGCTGCTTCATCAACTGGAACACGCAGCGAGGGTGCTGCAGTGTCGGGTCGACCTTGGCATAGCCGTCCTCGCCCAACTCGTAACCCCAACCGGACTTGTCGGCGTACACACGCTTGGCCTCGTCGTAGCCGCTGAACAGCCCGTCCTCGAAGCCATAGTTCTCTTTGACGATGAACGACACGTCAGTGTAGTTGCGCACGTACTCGTGCTGGATCTTGTCTGTGCTAAGCAGATAGTTGATCAGCCCGCCCATGAAGGCGATGTCGGTACCAGTACGGATCGGTGCATAGTAATCCGCCACCGAAGCGGTACGGGTAAACCGCGGGTCGACCACAATCAGCCGCGCCTTGTTGTGCGCCTTGGCCTCGGTCACCCACTTGAAGCCGCACGGGTGCGCTTCTGCTGCGTTGCCACCCATCACCAGGACCAGATTCGCGTTGGCGATATCGGACCAGTGGTTGGTCATGGCGCCACGGCCGTACGTCGGGGCAAGACTTGCCACCGTCGGGCCATGTCAGACACGTGCCTGGTTATCGAACCCCAGCATGCCTGTTGCGCGGACGACCTTGTGGGTCAGGTAACCAGCCTCGCTGGAGGCGGCGGAGGCAGCAAGAAAACCGGTGGTGAGCCAGCGGTTGACTGTTTGCCCTTGGGCGTTCTTCTCGATGAAGTTGGCATCGCGGTCCTGCTTCATCAGGTCGGCGACGCGGTCGAGCGCCTCGTCCCAGCTGACCCGCACCCATTCTTTGCTGCCCGGCTTGCGAACCTCGGGGTACTGCAGGCGGCTCGGGCTGTGGATAAAGTCCAACAGGCCGGCGCCTTTCGGGCAGAGGGTGCCGCGGTTGACCGGGTGGTCGGCGTCCCCTTCGATATGGATGATGTTCTGTTTGACGTTTTTTCCCGCATCACCCTGGCTGTACATGATCAGGCCGCAGCCGACCGAACAGTATGGGCAGGTGTTACGGGTTTCTTTGGTATGCGCCAGCTTGAAGTGACGCACCTGCTCGGCGAATGCCGGCGTCGGGGCCATGCCCAACGCTGCAAGGCTCGAGCCTCCAAGGCCGACGGCGGCGACCTTGAAGAACTGCCGACGGTTCAGGTCCATCGTGCACTCCTGATCAGGTGGTGGACGCACGGAACATTGCCGGCGCCTCTTGGTAGTCACGGTGGCGGCCAATTGATAGCCGCCAAACGATAAGACTAGTCAAGAATCCAGAAGGTGCGATGACCTGAGTCAGTGGTACAGCACCGATCAGGTACGTGGCAGGTTGCGCACCACATTCAGTGCCGCACTGCTCTGCGCCACAGGCATGATCTCGATGGTGTTGATGTTTACATGCGCCGGCTGCTCGGCAACCCAGGCTACCGTTGCTGCAATGTCCTCCGGCAGGAGGGCCTCTACATCCCGATACAGGGCCTGCACGGCGTCAAGGTCGCCATTCAGGCGCACCACCGAGAAGTCAGTGCCTGAGCACAGCCCCGGCTCGATGTTGCTCACTCGCACGCGGGTGCCAGCCAGGTCAGCACGCAGGTTGAGGCTGAACTGGCGGACGAACGCCTTGCTGGCGCCATACACGTTACCGCCGGGATAGGGGTAAGTGCCGGCGATCGAGCCGATGTTGATGATCATGCCGCTATCGGCTTCCACCATCTGCGGCAGAATCTTGTGGGTGACCATGGCCAGGCCGGTGATGTTGGTGTCGATCATCTGCTGCCAGTTTGCGGCACTGCTGGCTTGGGCACGGTCCACGCCCAGCGCCAGCCCCGCGTTGTTGACCAGCAGATCGATCTGCAGCGACGCCTCACGCATCTGCTCGACCGCCTTCTCGAGCGATACTGAATCAGTGACATCCAGCGCCAGCGGAATGAAATTGGCGCCCAGTTCAGCCTCCAGTGCTTTCAGTTTGTCCATGCGCCTGGCCCCACCGACCACGCGGTAGCCTTTGCCGATCAGAGTGCAGCAGATGGCGCGGCCAAAGCCTGAGGAAGCACCGGTTACAAATGCGGTTTTCATTCGTTATCTCCTATCAATGGGTCAGGTCAGGTACTTCACGCCCAGGCTGGTGAACAGGCAGAGCATCGAGAACACCAACACCTTGCGCACCACGTCGTTACCTTTACGCAAGGCCAGGGAACTGCCCAGGTGGTTACCGAGGATGTTGCAGGCCACAAGTGGCAATGCCAGCAGGTAAACGACCTTGCCTGCGCTGACGAAGGCGACCAACGCGCCGATGTTGGAAGCGAAGTTGAAGGTTTTGGAGTTGGCCGAACTGGAGACCAGGTCCATGCGCAACAGGTAATGGAAAGCGATGATGAACATGCTGCCGGTGCCGGGGCCGAAGAAGCCGTCATAGAAGCCAATGGCCAGGCAGGTCAGCGGGACCACGGTGAACAGCATGCGCGATGACAGTTCGCGCTCCTCGACCGGGCGGTCCTTGGGAGTAAGGAAAATGAGAATGCCGAGCGGGATCAGTGCCAGGATGATCTTGCCCACAGTTTCCTGCGAGATCGATACGATCAGGTGAGCCCCCAGATAGGCGCCTAGCAGCGAAAACGGCACCCCGACCAACGCTACCTGCCAGACCATCTTGCTGTTGGCCAGGAAGTTTCGTATAGCCGCCAGTGTGCCGAGGGTACTGACCAGTTTTTCCTGACCCAGTGCCACCTGCGGCGGCATGCCAACCAGCAGAAAGCCCGGTACCAGGAACAAACCACCACCACCGGCAATGCTGTCGACGAAACCTGCAACGAAGGCGATCGCGCCAAGCATGAGGATGGCCAGCAACCAGTGCTCCGCCCAGTAAGAACCCAAAATTTCCATAGCAATGTCCATCCAGTGGAGCGTTTAAGCCAGGCACAGCCCGAGTGCGGCTGGCCTGATCGGTGCGATGATTGTAATTTCAAAAATTGAATCGATTCAATCTAAAATAAAACCAACTCAATCCAACCAATTACTATCATTACCTGCATCAGAGCTTTCATGCTAGGCTTTCGCGCTCTTGCAGCGTCTGGTGCCATCTCCATGTGGGTCCCTCAATACAGCCATCAAACACAGCCGGTTTACCTGATGATCGCTGATGCCCTTGAACAGGACATCGAAAGTGGTCGGCTTGCAGAAGGCGATCGCTTACCCACACTCAAGGACCTCGCCGAGGCGCTGAACGTAACCCCCGGCACTGTTGGCAGGGCCTACGACGAAGCAGCCAAGCGCGGCTTGGTGGCGGGCGAGGTAGGCCGAGGCACATTTGTCAGGCAATTGCGACAGCCATTAACCGCCCCGTCGGTGCCCGCCCCTGTGGCCGGAGAGAGCAGCCAGATTGATCTCTCGATCATCAAGCCCAACGACGCTCACATGAGCGAATGGCTAGGCACGGCTATCAGCGAACTGGCCGCCTCCTCGGACTTGGGGCAGGTACTCGACTATGTGACAGAGGGTGGCCACACGTCCCACAAACAAGCCGGTGCGACCTGGCTACAGCGCTGGCTGCCTGATGCGCGCTGGCAACAGGTAGTACTGACCGCTGGCGCCCAGCATGGGCTGCTGGTGGCCATCAGCAGCCTGTCGAAGAGTGACGATGTGGTGCTGTGCGAGTCGCTCTGCTACCCGGGCATCATATCCCTGGCCCACAGCATGGGCCGACGCCTGCGCGGCGTCGCCGTGGACGAACACGGGCTCATCCCGGAGGCATTACGCGCGGCCTGCCTGGAACACCGCCCTTCCCTGCTGGTGTGCGTCACCACGCACCAAAACCCGACCAACTCGATCATGCCCCCAGCAAGGCGTCAGGCTATTGCCGAGATCGCCCGTGAGTTCGACCTGTTCATCGTGGATGACGATATCTACGGTTTTCTCGAGCCCAGCCCAGACTACAAGCCGCTTGCAGCGTATGCGCCAGAGCGCTCGGTATACCTCACCAGCCTGTCCAAAAGCGTGCTGCCGGCGCTGCGCATCGGCTACCTGTACGCCCCGCCGCAAACCCTGTCACGGTTATCATCGATGGTACGCAGCAGCGTGTGGATGCCATCGCCATTGATGGCGCAACTGGCCAGTAACCTGATCAACAGCGGCAAGGCCGACCAGTTGGTGCGTATGCAGCAGGAAGAGGCGGCCGCGCGCCAGCGCATGGCCAGGGAGATTCTTGGCCAATACAAGATCCGCATTCAGCCCCATAGCTTCCATATCTGGCTGGAGCTGCCAGAACCGTGGACCAGCGACGAGTTTGCCAACCTGGCGCGTGACAACGGCGTAACGGTGGTCAGCGGCAGCCAGTTTCTGCCAGAACGCAGCCACGCCACCAGCGGTGTGCGCATCGCCCTGATGGCACCCAGCCGCCAGGAACTGGCCTTTGCCCTGACCAAGCTGGCAAGCCTGCTGGATTCGCCTGAGCCGCGGTTGTTTTATTGAAAGCGCTGTCAGATACGCGGTGCGGCCCATAAAAAAACCCGGGGCAACTGCCCCGGGTTTCTGGTCTTGCTGAACGCCTTACCGCTCTGATCAGAACGGAATATCGTCATCGAAGCTGTCGAAATCAGCAGCCGGCTGCGGCGCAGGCTGTTGCGGCGCTGGGCGCTGAGGGGCCTGCTGCGGGCGCTGGGCCTGCTGGCGTGGCGGTGCCTGGTTGTATTGTTGCTGCTGGCCGCCACCGTAATTGCCGCCACCCTGGTTGTACGGGTCGCCGCCCTGCTGCTGGCCTTGCGGACGACCGCCGAGCAGCTGCATGGTGCCGTTGATATCGACGATGATCTCGGTGGTGTAGCGCTTGATGCCGTCTTTTTCCCACTCGCGGGTCTGCAGCTTGCCTTCGATGTAGCACTGCGAACCTTTGCGCAGGTATTCGCCAGCGATTTCGGCAACCTTGCCGAACAGCGACACCCGGTGCCACTCGGTACGCTCGACCTTCTGGCCCGACTGCTTGTCAGTCCACTGCTCGCTGGTGGCCAGGCTCAGGTTGGTCACGGCGTTACCGTTGGGCAGGTAGCGGACTTCGGGATCCTGGCCACAGGTACCGACCAGAATGACTTTGTTAACCCCACGGGCCATAACGTTCTCCTAGGCTTCGCACGCCGAAGAGGCTGGATTCACCAGTCGCTCCAGGGTCGCACGGTCCAAAATTTTCGTATCCAGTTTGATATAGATGGCGGCTTCTTCTGCCACCACCACAGCGTCGGTCACACCCGGCACGGCCATCAGGCGCTCGGTCAGGCCGGCTTCCCGGACCGCCTCAGGCGTCAGGGGCATGCGCAGGCTGGTCACATATGGCGGCTCGTTCATGCGCAAGGCAACGATCAGCCAGATAACACACAGCGCCGCGCTACCGAGGAACACCGTGTCCAGCCCACCGTGCTGGAACAGCCAGCCACCCAGAATCCCGCCTAACGCAGCACCGAGGAACTGGCTGGTGGAATACACCCCCATTGCCGTCCCCTTGCCACCGGCAGGCGACACCTTGCTCACCAGAGAAGGCAGCGAAGCCTCCAGCAGGTTGAATGCGGTAAAGAATACCACGGTGCCAATCACCAGTCCGCGCAAACCGTCAGCCCACTCCCAGAAGTATATCTCTGTCAGCAGCAGGACACTGACCGCGCCGGCCAACACACGTTTCATCTTGCGCTTTTTTTCGCCGTAGATGATGAACGGGACCATTGCAAAAAATGAGATGAACAGCGCGGTCAGGTACACCCACCAGTGCTGCTCCTTGGGCAGGCCACCACGCTCGACGAACGCCAGCGGCAGCGCAACGAAGCTGGCCATGAGGATGGCGTGCAGGATGAAAATGCTTATGTCCAGGCGCAGAAGGTCCGGATGGCGCAGGGTCGGGCCGATGGCCTGGCGCGCCACACCCGACTCGCGGTGCTGCAGGATGCTGTGGGTGTTGGGCACGACAAACGCGATCAACAGGATGCCGACCAGGGCAAGCCCAGCCGTGACCAGGAACAAACCTGACAAACCAAAGGCACTTGTCAGCAGTGGACCAACGACCATGGCGACAGCAAACGACAAGCCGATGCTCATGCCGATCATGGCCATGGCCTTGGTCCGGTGTTGTTCGCGGGTGAGGTCGGACAGCAACGCCATGACCGCGGCAGAAATTGCCCCGGCGCCCTGCAGGATGCGCCCGGCAATCACGCCCCAGATAGAGTCGGCCTGGGCCGCCAGCACGCTGCCAAGGGCAAAGATCACCAGCCCCAGATAAATCACCGGCCGGCGACCGATACGGTCGGAAATCATCCCGAACGGGATCTGAAATACCGCCTGGGTCAGGCCATAGGCACCAATGGCCAGGCCGATCAGCGCAGGCGTGGCGCCAGCCAGGTCCATGCCGTAGGTGGCCAGTACCGGCAAGACCATGAACATGCCCAGCATACGAAAGGCAAAGACCAGGGCAAGGCCGCCAGCGGCGCGGGTTTCGCCGCCACTCATGCGTTCGTTGTGGGTGTCGTGCATGGATTAACCTCGTGTGAACCGGCGGCGATTCTATCAGTCCGACAGCTTGACGGCATCTACGCGACGCTTTGCCGCGTACTGGCAGGGCGCCGTATACTTCCTTGTTTATGCCCGCCGAGCGAGGCCGTAGTGGACAAGATCCTGATTCGTGGGGCACGTACCCACAACCTGAAGAACATCGACCTGACCCTGCCCCGGGACAAGTTGATCGTGATCACCGGCTTGTCCGGTTCCGGCAAGTCGTCCCTGGCGTTCGATACCTTGTACGCCGAAGGCCAGCGCCGCTATGTGGAGTCGCTGTCGGCCTACGCCCGGCAGTTTTTGTCGATGATGGAAAAACCCGACGTCGACACCATCGAAGGCCTGTCGCCGGCGATTTCGATCGAGCAGAAATCGACCTCGCACAATCCGCGTTCCACGGTCGGCACCATCACCGAAATCTACGACTACCTGCGCCTGCTGTACGCCCGCGTCGGTACGCCACGCTGCCCGGACCACGATATTCCGCTGGAGGCGCAAACGATCAGCCAGATGGTCGACCTGGTTCTGGAAAACCCGGAAGGCAGCAAGCTGATGCTGCTCGCGCCGGTAGTGCGCGAGCGCAAAGGTGAGCATCTGGCGGTGTTTGACGAATTGCGCGCCCAGGGCTTCGTGCGGGCCAGGGTCAACGGCAAGCTCTACGAACTCGATGAGTTGCCCAAGCTGGACAAGCAGAAGAAGCACAGCATCGATGTGGTGGTGGACCGTTTCAAAGTCCGCGCCGACCTGCAACAGCGCCTGGCCGAATCGTTCGAGACCGCGTTGAAGCTGGCCGATGGTATTGCCTTGGTGGCACCGATGGACGGCGAACAAGGCGAAGAGACGATCTTCTCCGCGCGCTTCGCCTGCCCGGTGTGCGGCCACGCGATCAGCGAGCTGGAACCGAAGCTGTTCTCCTTCAACAACCCGGCTGGCGCCTGCCCGACCTGCGACGGCCTGGGGGTCAAGCAGTTCTTCGACACCAAACGCCTGGTCAACACCGAACTCACCTTGGCCGAAGGCGCGATCCGCGGCTGGGACCGGCGTAACGTGTACTACTTCCAGATGCTCGGTTCGTTAGCCGCGCACTATGGCTTCAGCCTGGAAGAGCCTTTCGGCGAGCTGTCGGCCGAACACCAGAAGGTGATCCTGCAGGGCAGCGGCAAGCAGAGTGTCGACTTCAAGTACCTCAACGACCGAGGCGACATCGTCAAGCGATCGCACCCGTTCGAAGGCATTGTGCCGAACCTTGAGCGCCGCTACCGCGAAACCGAATCGGCCACGGTGCGTGAAGAACTGGCTAAATTCCTTGGCACGCAACCGTGCCCGGATTGCCGGGGTACGCGCCTGCGCCGCGAGGCGCGCCATGTGTGGGTGGGCGAGAAGACCCTGCCGGCGGTAACCAATATGCCGATCGGTGAAGCCAGCAACTACTTTGGCGAACTGACCCTGACCGGCCGGCGTGGCGAAATCGCGGCAAAAATCCTCAAGGAAATCTGCGAACGACTTCAGTTCCTGGTCAACGTCGGCCTCGACTACCTGACCCTGGATCGTAGCGCCGACACCCTGTCCGGTGGTGAAGCGCAACGTATCCGCCTGGCCAGCCAGATCGGCGCCGGTCTTGTGGGGGTGATGTACATCCTCGATGAACCGTCCATCGGCCTTCATCAACGCGACAACGACCGCCTGTTGGCCACCCTCAACCATTTGCGCGACCTGGGCAACACGGTAATCGTGGTGGAGCACGACGAGGACGCCATCCGGCTGGCCGACTACGTGGTCGACATCGGCCCTGGCGCTGGTGTGCACGGCGGGCAGATCGTCGCCGAAGGCTCGCCTCAGGAGGTCATGGACCACCCTGACTCGCTGACTGGCAAGTACCTGTCCGGGCGCAAGAAGATCGTTGTGCCGGCCAAGCGCACACCGCGCAACAAGAAGCTGCAGCTCAAGCTCAAGGGTGCGCGTGGCAACAACCTGCAGAACGTCGACCTGGAACTACCGATCGGCCTGCTGACCTGCGTGACCGGTGTATCCGGCTCGGGTAAATCGACGCTGATCAACAATACCCTTTACCCCTTGGCCGCCACCGCCCTCAATGGCGCAAGCAGCCTGGAAGCCGCGCCACACAGCAGCATGGACGGCCTGCAGCACCTGGACAAGGTGGTGGATATCGACCAGAGCCCGATCGGCCGCACCCCACGCTCCAACCCGGCGACCTACACCGGCATCTTCACGCCGATCCGCGAACTTTTCTCTGGTGTACCGGAGTCACGCTCGCGTGGTTATGGCCCGGGGCGTTTCTCGTTCAACGTCAAGGGTGGCCGTTGCGAGGCCTGCCAGGGTGATGGCCTGATCAAGGTGGAAATGCACTTCCTGCCGGACATCTACGTGCCGTGTGACGTGTGCAAGAGCAAGCGCTACAACCGCGAAACCCTGGAGATCAAGTACAAGGGCAAGAACATCCACGAGGTGCTGGAAATGACCATCGAGGATGCCCGAGAGTTCTTCGATGCGGTGCCGGCGCTGGCGCGCAAGCTGCAAACGTTGATGGACGTGGGCCTGTCATACATCAAACTGGGGCAGTCAGCGACCACGCTGTCCGGCGGTGAGGCGCAGCGGGTGAAACTGTCGCGCGAGCTGTCCAAGCGCGATACCGGCAAGACCTTGTACATCCTCGACGAACCTACCACCGGCCTGCACTTTGCCGATATCCAGCAACTGCTGGACGTATTGCATCGCCTGCGCGACCACGGCAATACCGTGGTGGTGATCGAGCATAACCTGGATGTGATCAAGACCGCCGACTGGCTGGTTGACCTGGGCCCTGAGGGTGGCTCCAAGGGTGGGCAGATCATTGCCTGCGGTACGCCAGAAGAGCTGAGCGTGATGAAACAGTCGTATACCGGCCATTACCTGAAACCATTGCTGGAGCGGGATCGGGCCTGAGTGCCGTCAACGCAATGAAAAAGCCCCTGGTACCGTTGGTGCCAGGGGCTTTTACTTGTGTCTGTGGATAACTTACATCTGCGACTGCAGATAGTTTTCCAGCCCGATGGCCTTGATCAGGCCCTGCTGCTTCTCGAGCCAGTAAGTGTGATCTTCTTCGGTGTCGGCCAGCTGCGCACGCAGGATGTCACGACTGACGTAATCCTTGTGCAATTCGCACAGCTCGATGCCTTTGCAAAGCGCACCGCGCACCTTGTATTCGAGCTTGAGGTCTGCCTCGATCATTTCCGGCACGGTGCTGCCGACCTCCAGGTCATCCGCACGCATGTCAGGGGTCCCTTCGAGCATGAGGATACGACGCATCAGGGCATCGGCGTGCTGCGTCTCTTCCTCCATCTCGTGGTTGATGCGCTCGTAGAGCTTGGACAGGCCCCAGTCTTCGTACATGCGCGAATGAATGAAGTACTGGTCGCGTGCCGCCAGTTCGCCCTTCAACAGCGTGACGAGATAGTTGATTACATCCGGGTGGCCTTGCATCGCCCTGATTCTCCATGTGAAAACGTCTATGCCACATAGTGTGAACCAGCTTTTGTCTACGGTCACTGAAAAACGCGCAATCAGACGCAAAAAATCGGTTAAACAGTAGTGATATTCATTGAAAAACCGCCCAAATGAGGGCGGTTCTTCTTATCACTTCGACTTAGGCGAGATTGATGCCCAAAGCCTTCGCAATCCCTTCACCGTAGGCCGGATCCGCCTTGAAGAAGTACTGTAACTGACGCTGGATCACGTCTTCGCTGACGCCCGCCATGGTACCGGCGATGTTGCTGATCAGCAGGGCCTTCTGCTCATCGCTCATCAAACGGAACAAAGCGCCGGCATGGCTGAAGTAGTCGGTGTCTTCGCGGTGATCGTAGCGATCAGCCGAACCATTCATGGCCAATGCTGGCTCAGCATGACGTGGGGACTGTTTCGGGGCGCCGCTGTAGCTGTTTGGTTCATAGTTCGGTGCACTACCGTAGCCACCGGTGGCCATGGAGCCGTCGCGCTGATAGCTGTTAACCGGGCAGCGTGGCGCGTTGACTGGCAATTGCTGGTGATTGGTACCCACGCGATAGCGGTGCGCATCAGCGTAGGCGAATACGCGGCCTTGCAGCATGCGGTCTGGCGAAAGACCGACGCCGGGCACCATATTGCTCGGCCCGAACGCAGCCTGCTCGACCTCTGCGAAATAGTTGAGCGGGTTACGATTGAGCTCCAGCACACCCACCTCGATGAGCGGATAGTCCTTCTGCGACCATGTCTTGGTCACGTCGAATGGGTTCTCGTCACGGCTAGCAGCCTCGGCTTCGCTCATCACCTGAATGCAGACCGTCCAGCGCGGGTAGTCGCCACGTTCGATGGCCTCAAACAGATCTCGCTGAGCGTAATCCGGGTCGGTACCTGCAAGGCGTGCAGCGTCTGCCGGGGTGAGGTTCTTGATGCCTTGTTGAGTCTTGAAGTGCCACTTGACCCAAGTGCGCTCACCCTTTGCATTGATCAGGCTGTAGGTGTGGCTGCCAAAGCCATGCATATGGCGGTAGCCGTCCGGAATGCCACGGTCGGAAAAGAGGATGGTTACCTGGTGCAGCGCTTCAGGAGAGTGCGACCAGAAATCCCACATCATCTGAGCGTTCTTCAGGTTGGACTGCGGATGGCGCTTCTGGGTGTGGATAAAGTCCGGGAACTTCAGTGGGTCGCGAATGAAGAATACTGGCGTGTTGTTACCGACGATGTCCCAGTTGCCTTCCTCGGTGTAAAACTTCACCGCGAAACCGCGCGGGTCACGCTCGGTATCTGCCGAACCGCGCTCGCCACCAACGGTGGAAAAACGTAAGAAAGTCTCAGTTTGTTTACCGATCTCTTCGAACAGCTTGGCGCTGGTATAGCCGGTAATATCGTGAGTAACGGTAAAAGTGCCATAGGCACCCGAGCCTTTGGCATGGACGCGGCGTTCTGGAATGTTCTCGCGGTTGAAATGGGCGAGCTTCTCGATCAGGTGGAAGTCGTCGAGCAGCAGCGGACCGCGCGGGCCGGCGGAGCGGGAGTTCTGGTTGTCGGCTACAGGTGCACCGCTAGCGGTAGTGAGAATCTTGCTCATGGGCTCTCCTTATCGGTCTTCAAACGCCGGCTAATCGGCTGTGAAGAGAGTATTGCCGAGCGAGATCACAGGGACAAATTTATTACATGACTTACATCAATAGAAATAAACAATGGCCATACAAACAAAAAACCGGGCACTAGGCCCGGTTTTTTGTAGCAGACAGAACGTCTTACTCAGCAGCTTCTACAGCACCGCCGACCGGACGATCAACCAGCTCGACGTACGCCATAGGCGCGTTGTCGCCAGCGCGGAAACCGCACTTCAGGATGCGCAGGTAGCCGCCCTGACGGGTGGCGTAACGCTTGCCCAGATCGTTGAACAGTTTGCCAACAGCGGACTTCGAACGGGTACGGTCGAAGGCCAGACGACGGTTAGCAACGCTGTCTTCCTTGGCCAGGGTGATCAGCGGCTCGGCAACGCGGCGCAGTTCCTTGGCTTTCGGCAGGGTGGTTTTGATCAGCTCGTGCTCGATCAGCGACACTGCCATGTTCTGGAACATAGCCTTGCGGTGAGAGCTGGTGCGGCTCAGGTGACGTCCACTTTTACGATGACGCATGATTCATTCCTTACCAAACACTACGTTCGGTGATTACGACGATCAGGCGGTCGCCTTGTCGTCTTTCTTAAGACTTGCAGGCGGCCAGTTGTCGAGGCGCATGCCGAGAGACAGACCACGAGAGGCCAGAACGTCCTTGATTTCAGTCAGGGACTTCTTACCCAGGTTAGGAGTCTTCAACAGCTCTACTTCGGTACGCTGAATCAGGTCGCCGATGTAGTAGATGTTCTCCGCCTTGAGGCAGTTGGCCGAACGTACAGTCAGTTCCAGGTCGTCAACCGGACGCAGCAGGATCGGATCGATCTCGTCTTCCTGCTCGACTACGACAGGCTCGCTGTCACCCTTGAGGTCGACGAACGCGGCCAGCTGCTGTTGCAGAATGGTCGCAGCGCGGCGGATAGCCTCTTCAGGATCCAGGGTGCCGTTGGTTTCCAGATCAATGACCAGTTTGTCCAAGTTGGTACGCTGTTCAACACGGGCGTTCTCGACCACATAGGCGATACGACGCACCGGGCTGAACGAAGCGTCCAACTGCAGACGGCCAATGCTACGGCTTTCGTCTTCGTCGGTTTGACGGGAGTCGGCCGGCTCGTAACCACGACCACGAGCTACAGTGAGCTTCATGTTCAGAGCGCCGTTCGACGCCAGGTTCGCGATTACGTGATCGGGGTTGACGATCTCGACATCGTGATCCAGCTGAATATCGGCAGCGGTAACCACCCCCGAACCCTTTTTCGACAAGGTCAGCGTAACTTCGTCACGACCATGCAGTTTGATAGCCAGGCCTTTCAGGTTCAACAGGATTTCAATTACGTCTTCCTGAACACCTTCGATCGCGGAGTACTCATGGAGTACGCCATCGATCTCGGCCTCGACTACTGCACAGCCAGGCATGGAGGACAACAGGATGCGGCGCAGCGCGTTGCCCAGGGTATGGCCGAAACCACGCTCGAGAGGCTCGAGCGTAATCTTGGCGCGGGTCGGACTGACTACCTGCACATCAATATGGCGGGGAGTCAGGAACTCATTTACCGAAATCTGCATGGATGCACCTATTTTCTAGCCCTTACTTGGAGTAGAGCTCGACAATCAGGTTTTCGTTGATGTCGGCAGACAGGTCGCTGCGAGCAGGAACGTTCTTGAAAACGCCCGACTTTTTAGCAGCATCCACGTCAACCCACTCAACGCGGCCACGCTGGGCGCACAGTTCAAGGGCTTGAACAATGCGCAACTGGCCCAGCGATTTCTCGCGGACTGCGACCACGTCACCCGGACGAACTTGGTAGGATGGAATGTTTACAGTTTTACCGTTGACGCTGATCGCTTTGTGCGAAACCAGCTGACGGGACTCGGAACGAGTCGAGCCGAAGCCCATACGGTAAACGACGTTATCCAGACGGCACTCGAGCAGTTGCAGCAGGTTCTCACCGGTTGCGCCTTTTTTCGAGGCAGCAGCTTGGTAGTAACCGCGGAACTGACGCTCCAGAACACCGTAGATACGACGGACTTTTTGTTTCTCACGCAGCTGGGTGCCGTAGTCGGACTGACGGCCACGGCGCTGGCCGTGGATACCTGGGGCTGCTTCGATATTGCACTTCGATTCCAGAGCGCGAACGCCGCTCTTCAGGAACAGGTCAGTGCCTTCACGACGAGACAGTTTGCATTTTGGACCAATGTAACGTGCCATTCTTCTGTCTCCTGATTACACGCGACGCTTCTTCGGCGGACGGCACCCGTTGTGCGGGATTGGCGTCACGTCGGTGATGCTGGCGATCTTGTAGCCGCAGCTGTTCAATGCACGAACGGCGGACTCACGACCTGGACCTGGACCCTTGACGTTAACGTCGAGGTTCTTCAGACCGTATTCCAGCGCAGCTTGACCAGCACGCTCAGCAGCGATCTGGGCTGCGAACGGGGTGGATTTGCGCGAACCACGGAAACCCGAACCACCGGAGGTCGCCCAGGACAAAGCATTGCCCTGACGGTCGGTGATGGTCACGATGGTGTTGTTGAAAGAAGCATGGATGTGGGCGATGCCATCAACCACTGTCTTTTTGACTTTCTTACGAGGACGAGCAGCAGGTTTTGCCATGTCTATATTCCTGGGCGATTACTTGCGGATCGGCTTACGCGGGCCCTTACGGGTGCGTGCGTTGGTCTTGGTGCGCTGACCGCGAACCGGCAGACCTTTACGATGACGCAGGCCGCGGTAGCAACCCAGGTCCATCAAGCGCTTGATCTTCATGTTGACGTCACGACGCAGGTCACCTTCGGTGGTGAACTTCGCGACTTCGCCACGCAGGGTTTCGATTTGCTCGTCGCTCAGATCCTTGATCTTAGCGGCTGGGTTTACACCAGCGTCTGCACAAATCTTCTGTGCAGTTGTGCGACCGACACCATAGATGTAGGTCAGCGAGATAACAGTATGCTTGTTATCTGGAATGTTGACGCCTGCAATACGGGCCATTCAGTGGGACTCCAATTGACAGCTACCTACGCCCCGGAAGCCAAGAAATAGGGCGCGAGATAATATCGCTGTAGAAACGAATAATCAACCCAGCAGCACACTAGCTGCTGGGTTTGAAGCGCAGATCACACTCAGCCTTGGCGCTGTTTGTGACGCGGTTCCGCGCTGCAGATCACTCGTACGACGCCTTCGCGACGGATGATCTTGCAGTTACGGCACAGCTTTTTCACCGATGCACGAACTTTCATTACCGACTCCTCGAACCTTAGGGGCGTATCAGCGCAGCAGACCGCTGCCACCGTAGCCTTTCAGGTTGGCTTTCTTCATCAGGGATTCGTACTGGTGCGAAACGAGGTGCGATTGTACTTGGGACATGAAGTCCATCACAACCACTACCACAATCAGCAACGAGGTCCCGCCAAGGTAGAACGGCACATTTGCTGCCACCACCAGGAACTGGGGCAGAAGGCAGACGGCCATCATGTAAAGAGCACCGAACATGGTCAAACGGGTCAGAACGCCATCAATGTAGCGCGCCGACTGCTCACCAGGACGGATGCCCGGAATAAAGGCACCGGACTTCTTCAGGTTTTCCGCTACGTCTTTCGGGTTGAACATCAACGCTGTGTAGAAGAAGCAGAAGAAAATGATCCCTGCACTAAACAGCAGAATGTTCAACGGCTGACCAGGAGCGATCGACTGCGAGATGTCCTGCAGCCAGCCCATACCTTCGGACTGACCAAACCAGGCACCCAGCGAAGCCGGGAACAGCAGAATGCTGCTCGCGAAAATGGCCGGGATAACCCCCGCCATGTTCACCTTCAACGGCAAGTGGCTGGTCTGCGCAGCGAAGACCTTGCGGCCCTGCTGACGCTTGGCGTAATGAACGGCGATACGACGCTGACCACGCTCAATGAACACCACAAAACCGATAATCGCTACTGCCAGCAGACCGATAGCGACCAGGGCGAAAATGTTGATATCGCCTGTGCGTGCAGACTCGAAAGACTGCCCGATTGCTCTCGGAAGACCGGCAACGATACCTGCGAAGATCAACATCGAGATACCGTTGCCCACACCGCGCTCGGTGATCTGCTCGCCCAGCCACATCATGAACATCGCGCCTGCCACGAAAGTGGAAACAGCGACGACGTGGAAGCCCAGGCCTACAGAAAACGCCACGCCCTGGTTGGCCAGGCCAATGGACATGCCAATGGCTTGGACCAGTGCCAGGATAACGGTGCCGTAGCGGGTGTACTGGCTGATCTTGCGACGGCCAGCTTCACCTTCCTTCTTCAACTGCTCCAGTTGCGGGCTGACCGCCGTCATCAACTGCATGATGATCGATGCCGAAATGTACGGCATGATCCCCAGTGCAAAGATGCTCATGCGTTCGAGCGCGCCACCGGAAAACATGTTGAACAAGCTAAGAATGGTCCCCTCATTCTGCCGAAACAGATCCGCCAGACGGTCCGGATTGATGCCGGGAACCGGGATATGCGCACCTATCCGATAGACGATGATCGCCATGAACAGAAAGCGCAGACGAGCCCAGAGTTCCGACATCCCGCCCTTACCGAGCGAAGAGAGAGCACCTTGCTTAGCCATTTATTCCTCGAATTTGCCGCCAGCTGCTTCGATAGCCGCACGCGCACCCTTGGTGGCTGCGATACCCTTGATGGTGACTGCGCGAGTAACTTCGCCAGACAGCATGATTTTCACACGCTGAATGTGCTGGTTGATCACGTTGGCATCCTTCAGGGATTGCACGGAGATCACGTCGCCTTCCACTTTAGCCAGCTCGGACAGACGCACTTCGGCGCGGTCCATGGCCTTCAGGGAAACGAAGCCGAACTTCGGCAGGCGACGGTGCAGCGGCTGTTGACCGCCTTCGAAGCCAGGAGCGATCGAACCACCCGAACGGGAAGTCTGACCTTTGTGGCCACGGCCGCCGGTCTTACCCAGACCGCTACCGATACCACGACCTGGACGATGCTTCTCGCGACGGGAACCCGGCGCTGGACTCAGATCATTGAGTTTCATCGATTAGCCCTCGACCTTCAGCATGTAGTAAGCCTTGTTGATCATCCCGCGGTTCTCGGGAGTATCCTGGACTTCTACAGTGTGACCGATGCGACGCAGACCCAGGCCTTTAACACACAGCTTGTGGTTAGGCAGACGGCCCGAGACGCTCTTGATCAGCGTTACTTTTACGGTTGCCATGATCAGAAGATCTCCTCGACGCTCTTGCCACGCTTGGCGGCAATGGATTCAGGAGATTGCATGGCTTTCAGACCCTTGAAGGTGGCGTAAACCACGTTCACTGGGTTGGTCGAACCGTAGCACTTGGCCAGAACGTTCTGAACACCAGCAACTTCCAGGACAGCACGCATTGCGCCACCGGCGATGATACCGGTACCTTCCGAGGCAGGCTGCATGTAAACCTTCGAGGCGCCGTGGGCAGCCTTGGTGGCGTACTGCAGGGTGGTGCCCTTCAGGTCAACCTGGATCATGTTGCGGCGAGCAGCTTCCATGGCTTTCTGGATCGCGGCTGGTACTTCGCGCGACTTGCCACGGCCGAAGCCAACACGACCTTTACCATCACCCACCACGGTCAGCGCGGTGAAAGTGAAGATACGGCCGCCTTTTACGGTTTTGGCAACGCGGTTAACTTGAACCAGCTTCTCGATGTAGCCTTCGTCGCGCTTTTGATCGTTATTTGCCATAACTTAGAACTCCAGCCCGCCTTCACGAGCAGCATCAGCCAGCGCTTTGACGCGGCCATGGTACTTGAAGCCGGAACGGTCAAAGGCAACTTGAGATACACCGGCGGCTTTCGCACGCTCAGCTACCAGCTTGCCAACCTTAGTGGCCGCGTCGATGTTGCCAGTGGCGCCATCACGCAGGTCTTTGTCCAAGGTCGAGGCGCTTGCCAGAACCTTGCTGCCGTCGGCCGAAATGACCTGGGCGTAGATGTGCTGCGAGGAGCGGAACACGCACAGGCGCACGACTTCGAGTTCGTGCATCTTGAGACGTGCTTTGCGAGCGCGACGCAGTCGAATAACTTTTTTGTCGGTCATTTACTAGGCCCTACTTCTTCTTGGCTTCTTTACGACGGACTACTTCGTCCGCGTAACGCACACCTTTACCTTTGTAAGGCTCTGGCGGACGGAAGTCGCGGATTTCAGCGGCCACCTGACCTACCAGCTGCTTGTCGATACCCTTGATCAGGATGTCGGTCTGGCTAGGTGTTTCAGCGGTGATACCGGCTGGCAGTTCGTAGTCCACTGGGTGAGAGAAGCCCAGGGCCAGGTTCAGGACGGTGCCTTTAGCCTGTGCCTTGTAACCAACACCGACCAGCTGGAGCTTGCGCTCGAAGCCTTGGCTTACGCCTTGGACCATGTTGTTGACCAGAGCGCGGGTGGTACCGGCCATGGCACGAGCTTGCTGGTCACCATTGCGAGCGACGAAACGCAGCTCACCAGACTCTTCGGTAACTTCAACAGACGAGTGAACGTTCAGTTCGAGAGTACCTTTGGCACCCTTCACCGAAAGCTGCTGACCGGCGAATTTGACTTCGACACCGGATGGCAGCTTAACGGGGTTCTTAGCGACGCGAGACATGTCTATCCCCCCTTAGAACACTGTGCACAGAACTTCGCCGCCGACACCGGCAGCGCGCGCAGCGCGATCCGTCATCACACCTTTGTTGGTGGAGACGATAGACACGCCCAGACCGCCACGTACTTTCGGCAGATCGGTGACGGCCTTGTACTGGCGCAGGCCTGGACGGCTGGAGCGCTTCAGTTCCTCGATGACCGGACGGCCTTCGAAGTACTTCAGTTCGATCGACAGGGAAGGCTTGGCCTCACCAGTTACCTGGTAGCCAGCGATGTAACCTTCGTCCTTCAGAACTTTGGCAACCGCGACCTTCAGGGTAGAGGAAGGCATGCTTACGACGGACTTTTCAGCCATCTGGGCATTACGGATGCGAGTTAGCATGTCCGCTAACGGGTCCTGCATACTCATGGGCTAGATGCTCCTGATACAAGAATTATTAGCCTTGCGGCTATGACAACCACCCGAACGGATTGGGCAAAAACCCAGGCTCAGGTGAGCCGGTCATTCTAGACACAAGGCAGAAACGAAACAAGCCCCATATAGGGGCTTGTTTGTTGGCGAGGTCACCGGCGGTCGGAAGATTGCTCCCCTTCCACCAGCGCCTTGCCTGCAGCGATTACCAGGAGGCCTTGACCAGACCCGGCACGTCACCACGCATTGCAGCTTGACGCAGCATGTTACGGCCCAGGCCGAACTTACGGTATACACCGTGAGGACGACCGGTCAGGCGGCAACGGTTGCGCAGGCGCGAAGCGCTAGCGTCACGTGGCTGCTTCTGCAGAGCGACAACGGCAGCAAAACGCTCTTCTGGAGAGGCATTCTGGTTAACGATGGTCGCTTTCAGCTCAGCACGCTTCTTGGCGAACTTTGCTACCGTGAGCTGACGCTTCAGCTCGCGGTTCTTCATGCTCTTCTTGGCCATTTTCCTACTCCAATCAGTTGCGGAACGGGAACTTGAAAGCACGCAGCAGAGCGCGGCCTTCGTCGTCCGAACGAGCAGTGGTGGTCAGGGTGATGTCCAAACCGCGCAGAGCATCGATCTTGTCGTAGTCGATTTCCGGGAAGATGATCTGCTCTTTCACGCCCATGCTGTAGTTGCCACGACCATCGAAGGACTTGGCATTCAGGCCGCGGAAGTCGCGAACCCGAGGCAGGGAGATCGCCAGCAGGCGGTCCAGGAATTCGTACATCTTGTCGCTAC
Source organism: Pseudomonas sp. FYR_5 (assembly GCF_043106315.1). Lineage (NCBI taxonomy): Bacteria > Pseudomonadati > Pseudomonadota > Gammaproteobacteria > Pseudomonadales > Pseudomonadaceae > Pseudomonas > Pseudomonas sp. FYR_5. The sequence goes on from NZ_JBICMK010000003.1 coordinate 34,344, forward strand.
GCAGGGTCACCTTGACGCCGATCGGCCAGCCTTCGCGGACTTTGAAGCCAGCGATGGATTTGCGAGCGAAAGTCACGACCGGCTTTTGACCGGTGATCTTTTCCAGGTCGGCAACAGCGTGCTCGATGACTTTCTTGTCGCCGATCGCTTCGCCCAGACCCATGTTCAGGGTGATCTTGGTAACGCGCGGAACTTCCATCACGTTCGACAGCTTAAGTTCTTCCTTAAGCTTAGGAGCGATTTCGTTCCGGTAAATCTCTTTCAGTCGTGCCATGGTCTTCTACCTAGCAGTGTTCAAGCATCAACCGCTTTTTGGGTCGACTTGAAGACACGAATTTTTTTACCGTCTTCTACTTTGAAACCAACGCGGTCAGCCTTGTTGGTTTCACCGTTGAAGATGGCAACGTTGGAAGCGTGCAGAGGCGCTTCTTTCTCGACGATACCGCCCTGTACGCCCGCCATCGGGTTAGGCTTGGTATGACGCTTGACCAGGTTCACGCCACCGATAACCAGACGGTCATCAGCCAGAACCTTCAGCACCTTACCGCGCTTACCTTTGTCTTTGCCGGCGATCACGATGATCTCGTCGTCACGACGAATCTTTTGCATGTCGGATCTCCTTACAGCACTTCAGGGGCGAGCGAGACGATCTTCATGAACTTCTCAGTACGAAGCTCACGGGTCACTGGCCCGAAGATGCGAGTGCCGATCGGCTCTTGCTTGTTGTTCAGCAGAACAGCAGCGTTGCCGTCGAAACGAATGATGGAACCGTCAGCGCGACGAACACCGTGACGGGTACGTACGACAACAGCGGTCATCACTTGGCCTTTTTTGACCTTACCGCGCGGAATTGCTTCCTTGACGGTAACCTTGATGATGTCACCGATGCCGGCGTAACGGCGGTGCGAACCGCCGAGTACCTTGATGCACATGACGCGACGAGCGCCGCTGTTATCGGCCACATCGAGCATGGATTGAGTCTGAATCATAAAATTTCTCCGACCCCTAGCCCTTAGACTTCAACAGCGCGTTCGAGGACTTCAACCAGTGCCCAGGACTTGGTCTTGGCCAGCGGACGGGTTTCACGGATGGAAACCTTGTCGCCGATCTTGCACTGGTTGGCTTCGTCGTGCGCGTGCAGCTTAGTCGAACGCTTAACGTATTTACCGTAGATCGGGTGCTTTACGCGACGCTCGATCAGAACGGTGATGGTCTTGTCCATTTTGTCGCTGACGACACGGCCAGTCAGCGTACGGACGGTTTTTTCAGCTTCAGCCATGATCACTTACCTGCCTGCTGGTTGAGCACAGTTTTCACGCGAGCGATGTCACGCTTAACTTGCGAGAGCAGGTGCGACTGCCCCAACTGGCCAGTTGCTTTCTGCATACGCAGATTGAACTGGTCGCGCAGCAAGCCGAGCAGTTGCTCGTTCAGTTGCTGTGCCGATTTTTCACGAAGTTCATTCGCTTTCATCACATCACCGTCCGCTTAACAAAGGAGGTGGCGAGAGGCAGCTTTGCAGCAGCCAGGGCGAAAGCTTCGCGCGCCAGCTCTTCAGAAACACCCTCGATCTCGTACAGGACTTTGCCTGGCTGAATCTGGGCAACCCAGTACTCCACGGAGCCCTTACCTTTACCCATACGAACCTCGAGAGGTTTCTTGGAGATCGGCTTGTCCGGGAACACACGGATCCAGATCTTACCGCCACGCTTAACGTGACGGGTCAGTGCACGACGTGCAGACTCGATCTGGCGAGCGGTGAGGCGACCGCGAGCAACAGCTTTCAGGGCGAATTCGCCGAAGCTGACTTTGCTACCGCGCAGTGCCAGACCACGGTTGTGGCCAGTCATCTGCTTGCGGAATTTTGTACGCTTTGGTTGCAACATTTGGCGTACCCCTTACTTAGCAGCTTTTTTACGAGGCGCTGGTGCTTGTGGTTTCAGTTCTTCTTGGCGACCACCAATAACTTCGCCTTTGAAGATCCAAACCTTCACACCGATCACACCGTAAGTGGTGTGAGCTTCGTAGGTGTTGTAGTCGATATCGGCACGCAGGGTGTGCAGAGGCACACGACCTTCGCGATACCACTCGGTACGAGCAATCTCAGCACCGCCGAGACGACCGCTCACCTGGATCTTGATGCCCTTGGCACCAATACGCATGGCGTTCTGTACCGCGCGCTTCATGGCGCGACGGAACATTACACGGCGTTCCAGCTGCTGAGCTACGCTCTGCGCAACCAGCATAGCGTCGAGTTCCGGCTTGCGGATCTCTTCGATGTTGATGTGCACAGGCACACCCATCTGCTTGGTCAGGTCCTGACGCAGCTTCTCGACATCTTCACCTTTCTTACCGATAACGATACCGGGACGAGCGGTGTGGATGGTGATGCGTGCAGTTTGAGCCGGACGATGAATATCGATACGGCTTACGGACGCGCTTTTTAGTTTGTCTTGGAGGTACTCACGCGTTTTCAGATCCTTCAACAGGTAATCTGCGTAAGTAGCACCGTCTGCGTACCAGACGGAGGTGTGCTCCTTGACGATTCCCAGGCGAATGCCAGTGGGATGTACTTTCTGACCCATCTGATCGACTCCGTTACTTGTCCGCAACCTTGACAGTGATATGGCAAGACCGCTTGACGATGCGATCAGCACGGCCTTTGGCACGTGGCATGATGCGCTTCAGCGAACGCCCTTCGTTGACGAAGACGGTGGAGACCTTCAGGTCATCAACGTCTGCGCCTTCGTTGTGTTCGGCGTTGGCTACGGCCGACTCGAGGACTTTCTTCATGATTTCAGCGGCTTTTTTGCTGCTGAAGGCCAACAGGTTGAGCGCTTCGCCCACCTTCTTCCCGCGGATCTGGTCGGCGACCAAGCGGGCTTTCTGGGCGGAGATGCGAGCGCCCGACAACTTAGCGGCTACTTCCATTTCCTTACCCCTTAACGCTTGGCTTTCTTGTCAGCCACGTGCCCGCGATAGGTGCGGGTACCGGCGAACTCGCCCAGTTTGTGGCCGACCATGTCTTCGTTCACGAGAACTGGAACATGCTGGCGACCGTTGTGAACCGCGATGGTCAGACCGACCATTTGTGGCAGGATCATCGAGCGACGCGACCAGGTTTTAACTGGCTTGCGATCGTTCTTCTCCACCGCCACTTCGACCTTCTTCAACAGGTGAAGATCGATAAAAGGACCTTTTTTCAGAGAACGTGGCACTGTCGTATCCCTCTAGTTACTTGCGACGACGGACGATCATGTTGTCGGTACGCTTATTACCACGGGTTTTAGCACCCTTGGTTGGGAAGCCCCATGGCGATACCGGATGACGACCACCGGAGGTACGACCTTCACCACCACCGTGTGGGTGGTCAACCGGGTTCATGGCAACACCACGAACGGTTGGGCGAACGCCGCGCCAGCGTTTGGCACCAGCCTTACCCAGCGAACGCAGGCTGTGCTCGGAGTTCGAGACTTCGCCCAGGGTCGCACGGCACTCAGCCAGGACTTTACGCATTTCACCAGAGCGCAGACGCAGGGTCACGTAGACACCTTCGCGAGCGATCAGCTGAGCCGAAGCACCAGCGGAACGAGCGATCTGAGCACCTTTACCCGGCTTCAGTTCGATGCCGTGAATGGTGCTACCTACTGGAATGTTGCGCAGCTGCAGGGAGTTACCGGCCTTGATTGGGGCCAGGGCACCTGCGATCAGCTGGTCGCCAGCGCTCACGCCCTTAGGCGCGATGATGTAGCGACGCTCACCGTCTGCGTAGCACAGCAGGGCGATGTGAGCAGTACGGTTCGGATCGTATTCGATACGCTCGACAGTGGCTGGAATGCCATCTTTGTCGTTGCGACGGAAGTCGACCAGACGGTAATGCTGCTTGTGACCACCACCAACGTGACGAGTGGTAATGCGGCCATTGTTGTTACGACCACCAGACTTCGATTTTTTCTCGATCAGCGGTGCGTGAGGAGCGCCTTTGTGCAGCTCCTTGTTGACCACCTTGACCACGAAACGGCGGCCAGGGGAAGTCGGTTTGCATTTAACGATTGCCATGATGCACCCCTTCCTTACTCAGCACTGCTGCTGAAATCGAGATCTTGGCCTGGCTGAAGGGAGACGATCGCCTTCTTCCAGTCATTACGCTTGCCCAGACCACGTGCGGTACGCTTGGTTTTACCCAGAACGTTAACAGTCGACACGTTTTCAACTTTTACGTTGAACAGGCCTTCGACAGCTTTCTTGATTTCCAGCTTGGTTGCATCAGTAGCAACCTTGAATACGAACTGGCCTTTCTTCTCAGCCAGAACGGTAGCCTTCTCGGAAACGTGCGGGCCAAGGAGGACTTTGAATACGCGTTCCTGGTTCATCCCAGCAGCTCCTCGAATTTCTTCACGGCCGAGACAGTGATCAACACTTTCTCGTATGCGATCAGACTGACCGGGTCGGAACCTTGTACGTCACGTACATCGACGTGCGGCAGGTTACGAGCAGCCAGGTACAGGTTCTGATCAACAGCGTCGGAAACGATCAATACATCGCTCAGACCCATGCCGTTCAGCTTGTTCAGCAGATCTTTGGTTTTCGGTGCTTCAACAGCGAAGTCCTGAACCACGACCAGACGGTCGCTACGCACCAGCTCAGCGAGGATGGAGCGCAGAGCTGCGCGATACATCTTCTTGTTGAGCTTCTGCGAGTGATCTTGTGGGCGAGCTGCGAAGGTTACACCACCGCCACGCCAGATCGGACCACGAGTGGTACCAGCACGAGCACGGCCAGTACCCTTCTGACGCCATGGGCGCTTACCGCCACCAGCCACGTCGGAACGGGTCTTCTGCTGCTTGGTGCCCTGACGGCCGCCGGCCATGTAGGCCACGACTGCTTGGTGAACCAGCGTCTCGTTGAATTCGCCACCGAAAGTCAGTTCGGAAACTTCGATCGCCTGAGCGTCATTTACATTAAGTTGCATGTCAGTTTCCCCTTAACCGCGAGCCTTGACAGCTGGACGTACAACCACGTCGCCGCCAGTAGCGCCAGGTACGGCACCCTTGATCAGCAGCAGGTTGCGCTCAGCGTCTACGCGAACTACTTCCAGGGACTGAACAGTCACGCGCTCGGCGCCCATGTGACCGGACATTTTCTTGCCCTTGAACACACGACCAGGAGTCTGGCACTGGCCGATGGAACCAGGAACACGGTGCGACACGGAGTTACCGTGGGTGTTGTCCTGACCACGGAAGTTCCAGCGCTTGATGGTACCGGCGAAGCCTTTACCTTTGGACTGACCAGTAACGTCAACCAGCTGGCCTGCAGTGAAGAGTTCAGCTTTGATCAGATCGCCAGCCTGGAAATCGCCTTCTTCAAGACGGAACTCCCAAACACCGCGACCAGCGGCAACGTTGGCCTTGGCGAAGTGGCCTGCCTGAGCGGCAGTCACACGCGAAGCACGACGCTCGCCGACAGTGACTTGCACTGCACGGTAGCCATCGGTTTCTTCAGTTTTGAACTGGGTGACGCGATTCGGCTCGATCTCAATGACCGTGACCGGAATGGAGACACCTTCTTCGGTGAAAATGCGGGTCATACCGCACTTGCGACCGATTACACCAATAGTCATGTTGTAAACCTCATGAGTGTACGGGGCTTTCACCCGCTATGGCCGCCCATTTCAGAGCGTTACACGACTAGACCGAAGTCTTAGCCGAGGCTGATCTGTACTTCCACACCTGCCGCCAGATCAAGCTTCATCAGCGCGTCAACGGTTTTATCCGTTGGCTGGACGATGTCCAGAACACGCTTATGAGTGCGAATCTCGTACTGGTCGCGCGCGTCTTTGTTGACGTGCGGGGAAACCAGAACGGTGAAACGCTCTTTGCGGGTAGGCAGTGGAATTGGACCACGCACTTGTGCACCAGTACGTTTCGCGGTTTCCACGATTTCCTGGGTGGATTGGTCGATCAGGCGATGGTCGAAAGCCTTCAACCTGATACGGATTTGCTGATTTTGCATTGGATTTCAGACTCCAGGCTGTTCCCAACGGACGCACTACGCCCGCTAAAAGGAGGCGTGATTCTATAGACGCCCCCATTTAGTGTCAACCCAATAAAAAAAACCCCCGCTGAGCGGGGGTTTTTTTCAATCGGTCGAGTGATTACTCGATGATTTTGGCCACAACGCCGGCGCCGACGGTACGACCGCCTTCACGGATAGCGAAGCGCAGACCGTCTTCCATTGCGATGGTCTTGATCAGGGTAACAGTCATCTGAATGTTGTCACCTGGCATTACCATTTCAACGCCTTCCGGCAGTTCGCAGTTACCGGTCACGTCAGTGGTACGGAAGTAGAACTGTGGACGGTAGCCTTTGAAGAACGGAGTGTGACGGCCGCCTTCTTCCTTCGACAGGACGTAGACTTCTGCGGTGAACTTGGTGTGCGGCTTGACCGAACCTGGCTTGACCAGAACCTGACCACGCTCAACGTCGTCACGCTTGGTACCACGCAGCAGAAC
>NZ_JBICMK010000040.1:0-118934 GCF_043106315.1 Pseudomonas sp. FYR_5
CCGGCCCATTCGCGGGTGAACCCGCTCCTACAACGGCTGTGCCGAACCACCGATGCGTATGTAGGAGCGGGTTTACCCGCGAATACGGTAGCGCCGGCAACGGTGAACGGCGGGTGGAGATTGGCCCGCAGGTCGGGCCCTTTCGCAGGCAAGCCCGCTTGCTGTGTTACCAGTCCAACCGCAAGCGGCTCTCGAAGTAGCGCTCTTCGCCACTCAGCGGGTCCTCGAAACGCAGGCTCTGCGCCAACAGTTTCAGCGGCCGCTGGTAGTCATCCTCTTCGTTGAGCAATTGCGGATAGAACGGGTCATTGCTGATCCCTGCCCCCAAGGCTGCCATGTGCACACGCAACTGATGGGTCTTGCCGGTCACTGGCGACAGCCCATAGCGCCATCGTTCACCGTTCTTCTCCAGCACCTCGGCCAGGGTTTCACTGTTGGCCTCACCCTCCACCTCATGCATGCGGAAAAATGGCTCGCCATGCACTAGGCGGCTTTTGTGCACCAGCGGAAAGGCATGCTGCGGCATGGCAGCGGCAATGGCCTGATAACGCTTGTCGATACGCCGCTCGGGGAACAGCCGCTGGTAGGCGCTGCGGCTGTGCGGGTTGGCGGAGAACAGCACAAGCCCCGCGGTGTGCCGGTCGATGCGGTGCAATGGCACCAGGTGCGGGTTATCCAGGCGACGGATCAGGCGGCGCAACAAGGTCTGCTCGACGTATTCACCGGTCGGTGTCACCGGCAGGAAATGCGGTTTATCGGCCACCACCAGGTGCTCGTCCACATGCAGCACCACCTCCTGCACCGGGATCGGCCGTTCGTTCGGCACCTCGCGAAAGTAATGCAAACGCATGCCACGCTTGTAAGGCAGGTCAGCGGCAACTGCCTGCCCCGCGGCATCCAGCACTCGGCCACGGGCAAAACGGTCAAGCCACTGGGCGCGGTCGATGGCCTTGAAATGGTCACACAAACAATCGAGCACCGTCACCCAGTTACCAGGTGGCAGGCACACCGTACTGGCTTGCTGGCGGGCAGGGTCGAAAGGCGTGATCATGGCTGGGCTCGAGACGTTCATGGCCGCGCATTATCGCCCAAGCCCGCCCCCTCAACCAGCCCGGGCCATCGCCTCGCAGCGTTCCTTCAGCCAGCGCAGCACCTGCACCGGCTCCCAGCGCCCAGGGTCGTAGAGTGCATAGAGCAACCCCTGATAGCCCACCACATCCAGTCCTCGATGGTAACCGGCCCGCTGGAACAAGGCCTCGATCTCGGCGAAGCAGGTGTTGAAGTGGACTTTGCCGAACGGCGTGCAGTCGCCGGTCACCAGGCCTTCGAGGCGCAGTTCCAGAACGGCGTCAGCCACCCGCTCCACGGGCATGCGGTTGACGCTGTACTTGAGTTGCTCGACATTGAGCATGGCTTTACCTCGATACTGTATTTATATACAGCATACGAACATCCCCTTGCTGCCGTCAATGCGCGTCATTGCAGACCCGCCAGGTAGCCGCTGCCTTTGCGCAGGGTCAGCACCTGCCTGCGCGGCGTGCCGCGCGTCACCGACAGATGCACCCATTTGTCGAATTCCAGGATCAACTGATCGAAGGGCACCGCACTTTCGCTGATGCGCCGGGCGGTCTCGCGCGGGCTGACCTCGATCACCGTGAAGTCCGCCGCCAGCCCTTGCACGTGCTGGCTGCCGGAGGCGCCACCGATCAACTGATTGACCCTTTCACTGCGATACCCGCTGCTGATGATGATGGGCGCGTCGAACAATGCACGTACCTGTTCCAGCGCACAGCACAGCAACTGCAGGTTGGCCCTGGCTTCGAGGGGCGGTGCATTATCGAACCCGTCCCGGGCAGCGAGCTGGGAGACGGTCATTTCATCGAAGGTGAAATGTGGAGTGATCAACATGGCGAGCTATTCCGATGATGGAGAAGGTTACCGGCGACGGTGCGCCTCCACCCGATCATCAGCTCGCTTCACAGATCATGGAGCAGGGTTGCAACTCCTCTGCAGCCATCATTGCCCAAGAAAGGCCACCACTTGTTCGGTATCGAACGGCCAGTGCAGCTCGGCGCCGTTGTCACAGCGCCTCAGCACCGGAATGATCAGGCCATAACGCTCGAACAAAAGCTCGTTCTCGGCGATGTCGACCAGCTCTACCAGCAGGCCATGATCGACGAGAGGCATCAACACGGCCTCGGCCACTTCGCACAGGTGGCAGCCGAGGGTACCGAACAGTTGACATTCAGGCAGCATGGGGCAGGTCCCGGGTTGGCGTACACAGAAGCCTATTCTAGGCCCGCTACGCCCACCCTGCACCTGACCTGGCTCAATCCTGGCTGGTAGCACCGATTCGGTGCAGCGACAGGTCCGCGCCCTGGAACTCCTGCTCATGGCTCAAGCGAAGGCCATGCAGCGCACGAATTGCTCCGTACACGGCAAAGCCACCAGCCAAGGCCACCAGCACACCCATCAGGCTGCCCAGCAGCTGGCTGACCAGGCTGACACCGCCCATGCCACCCAACGCCACCTGGCCGAACACACCGCAGGCGATGCCCCCCCACACGCCACACAGGCCATGCAACGGCCACACACCCAGGACATCGTCGATTTTCCAGCGATTTTGCGCTGCGGTGAAGGTCCAGACAAACAGAGCCCCCGCCACCAGGCCGGTGACCAGCGCTCCAACCGGGTGCATCAGATCGGAACCTGCGCAGATCGCCACCAGCCCGGCCAGCGGGCCGTTATGCAGGAAGCCCGGGTCGTTGCGCCCGGCCAGCAACGCTGACAGGGTCCCCCCCACCATGGCCATCAGCGAGTTGATCGCCACCAGGCCGCTGACGCCCTGCAAGGTCTGAGCACTCATGACGTTGAACCCGAACCAGCCGATGATGAGGATCCACGAGCCCAGCGCCAGAAAGGGAATGCTCGACGGCGCGAACGCCACCAAGCGGCCATCGCGGTAACGCCCACGGCGCGCTCCCAACAGCAGTACCGCCGCCAGCGCCAGCCAGCCCCCCATGGCATGTACCACGACAGACCCGGCAAAGTCATGGAACGGTGCGCCGAAGCGTGCCTGCAGCCAAGCCTGCACGCCCAGGTTGCCGTTCCACACCACACCCTCGAAGAACGGATAGACGAACGCCACGATCAACGCCGTGGCGCACAACTGCGGCACGAATCGCGCCCGCTCGGCGATGCCCCCGGAAATGATCGCCGGAATCGCCGCCGCAAAGGTCAGCAGGAAGAAGCACTTGACCAGCGCATAGCCATGGTCGACAGCCAGCGTCGTCGCCGGCTGGAAGAAGTTGACCCCATAGGCGATCCAGTAGCCTATAAAGAAGTAAACCAGCGCCGAGATGGCAAAGTCGCTGAGGATCTTCGACAAGGCGTTGACCTGGTTCTTGTGGCGCACCGTGCCCACTTCAAGAAACGCAAAGCCGGCATGCATGGCCAGCACCAGAATGGCGCCCATGAGAATGAACAGGGTATTGGAACCGTGGACCAGAGAGTCCATAGCGCTGTGCATGTTTTCCATGAAATAGGCAGACCTGCTGAAAAAGGCACCAGGACAGTTCAAGAACCTGCATCCCTGCACCGAAACGGTGCCAGCCCCTACCCTGTTCAGGTGAGCGGGGTGAAGCCTGCGTGGTTTTTTCTTGGGTTTGTCGTGGATTGGGTTAAGGTTTATCGGTATCCGCTGCGTGGGCGCCCTGAATCGGCGCAAAACCGGTCACAGGCGCTCCGCAACGTGGCAAAGACTTAGCAAGGCCCATACCAGCACCCGCACTTGAACCTTCAATGCGTGCTGTCACTCGAACTACCAACACTCATCGACAGGGAGAGACCCATGGCCAGCAAATCGGCAAAGAATGCACAAGAGATATTGATGGCTGACTTCCAGGCCTTGGTGCGCGACACCGAGAAGCTGCTGGCCGACACCGCCAACCTGGCCGGCGACCAGGCCGACGAATTGCGCGAGCAGATTCACGAGCGCCTGGCCCAGGCCCGCGAAACCCTGCAGCTGACCCAGGACTCGGTACGAGAACGCGGTCAGGCGGCGCTGGGCAGCGCCGAGCAGTACGTGCAGGAAAACCCGTGGCAGGCGATCGGCATCGCGGCCGGTGTCGGCCTGTTGATCGGTCTGCTGGCCAACCGGCGCTAAGGGGAACCCATGGAGAATGACGCCAACGGCGCCGGCGCTTCGGGCAAGCGCCTGGGCGCAGCCATGCTGGGGCTGCTGCACAGTCACATCGAGCTGTTCGGTATCGAGTTACAGGAGCAGAAGGGCCGCACCTTGAGCCTGCTGCTGTTCGCTGGCCTGGCGCTGGTGTTCGCCCTGCTGCTGCTGACCGCACTGTCCGGGCTGCTGCTGGTGCTGCTGTGGGACAGCTATCGACTGGCCGGTATCATTGGCCTGTGCGTGTTCTATGGCATTGCCGCACTGTACTGTGCCATGCGCCTGAAGGCGGCGGTGTTCGACGAATCATCGCCCTTCGGCGCCACCCTCGAAGAACTTGCCAAGGACAGGGAGCGCCTGTTGCCATGAGCCTGCCAGAACTGCCAAACACGCGTAACCCGCGCGAACTGCGCAAGGCGCTGCTGCGCCTGCGCATGGAGATGCACCGCCAGGAAATCCGCCATGAGTCCGGGCAGTTGCTTGAACCACTGCGCCGCGTGCGCGGTATGGGCAGCTCGTTACATGAAGGCCTGGGTATCAAGCATGCGCCACTGTGGGGCATCGGCGCCGTGGTGGCGCTGGGCTTTCTCACCGGCAAGGGCGTACGCAGCGGCAACCTGACGCGCCTGGTACGGTTGGGCAGCACCCTGCTGCCGCTGGTACGCCTGTACCTGCAAGGCAGCCGCCGCCCCTGACCAGTGCGCGTCCCGGCAGCACAATGCCCTTGCTGCGGGTTATGCTGCTGCCTTCAAACTACAGGAGAACGCGCCTTGGACTGGCACACCTTGCTTACCCGCGAACGGCTGGGCAAAGCCCTGTACAGCGCCGATGAACTCGGGCGCAGCCCCTTCCACAAAGACCATGACCGCATCATTTTCTCCGGCGCCTTCCGCCGCCTCGGCCGCAAGACCCAGGTGCACCCGGTGTCGAGCAACGACCATATCCATACGCGCCTGACTCATTCGCTGGAAGTCAGCTGCGTCGGCCGCTCGCTGGGCATGCGCGTCGGCGAAACCCTGCGCGACAACCTGCCGGACTGGTGCGCCCCCAGTGACCTGGGGATGATCGTGCAGTCAGCCTGCCTGGCCCACGACATCGGCAACCCGCCATTCGGCCACTCCGGCGAGGACGCCATTCGCCATTGGTTCCAGCAGGCCGCCGGGCGTGGCTGGCTGGACGACATGAGCGATGACGAACGGGCCGACTTTCTCAACTTCGAAGGCAATGCCCAAGGCTTTCGCGTGCTCACCCAACTGGAATACCACCAGTTCGATGGGGGGACGCGGCTGACCTATGCCACCCTCGGCACCTACCTCAAGTACCCTTGGAGCGCCCGCCATGCCGACGCCCTGGGCTACAAGAAACACAAGTTCGGCAGCTATCAGAGCGAACTGCCCCTGCTCGAACAGATCGCCCGCAAGCTCGGCCTGCCGCAGCTGGAACACCAGCGCTGGGCGCGCCACCCACTGGTGTATCTGATGGAGGCTGCCGATGACATCTGCTACGCGCTGATCGACCTGGAAGACGGCCTGGAAATGGAGCTGCTGCAATACGCCGAAGTCGAAGCGCTGTTGCTCGATCTGGTCGGCGATGACCTGCCAGAAACCTACCGCCAGCTCGGCCCACGCGACTCCCGCCGACGCAAACTGGCCATCCTGCGCGGCAAGGCCATCGAACACCTGACCAACGCCGCCGCCCACGCCTTCGTCGAACAACAGCAGGCGTTGCTGGCCGGGCAACTGGCGGGCGACCTGGTGGAACACATGCATGGCCCAGCCAAACGCTGCGTACTGCAAGCCAAGGGCATGGCACGCAACAAGATCTTCCAGGACAAGCGCAAGACCCTGCACGAAATCGGCGCCTACACCACCCTGGAGATTCTGCTGAACACGTTCTGCGGTGCAGCCCTGGAACAGCACGGTGGACGTACGCCATCGTTCAAGAGTCGCAGGGTGCTGGACCTGATCGGCAACAATGCACCAGACCCGCATGCCTCGTTGCACAGCGCCTTCCTGCGCATGATCGACTTCATCGCCGGCATGACCGACAGCTATGCCAGCGAAATGGCCCGGGAGATGACCGGGCGCTCCAGCCCGACCTGAAACGCGTAGGTGCAGCGCGGGCCAGGCCAGACGCTGCACCACACTTGCAGGAAACTTCCTACACCAACGGGGGCCAGACTAAACAGCACGAATAAAAACTAATGAAAAGTTACCAAAATCGCTTTGACATCTAGTTAAACGCGCCTATTACGTAGTCTATTTTGTTTTATCCTGTAAGCCGTTTCCCATATGAGCCTAACAGCCATTCCTCGCACGCCCGAGGACTTCCAACTGCGATAAGGTGCCTTCTGTCACCCTCAATCGATCGCAGGGAAGTTGAACATGCACTCCATATTTATCGTTGACGACCACCCGGTCATTCGCCTGGCCGTCCGTATGTTGCTGGAAAACCAGAATTACAAGATTGTCGGCGAGTCGGACAACGGCGTAGACGCCATGCAGATGATCCGCGAGAGCAACCCCGACCTGGTCATCCTGGACATCAGCATCCCCAAGCTAGACGGCCTGGAGGTGCTGGCCCGCTTTCAGAGCATGGCCCTGCCCTTGAAGGTTCTGGTATTGACTGCACAGTCCCCGGCATTGTTTGCGGTACGTTGCATGCACTCGGGCGCAGCAGGTTATGTCTGCAAGCAGGAAGACCTGAGTGAACTGCTCAGCGCAATAAAGGCCGTACTGGCCGGTTATAACTACTTCCCCAGCCAGGCAATAAAAAACAACCAGGCGACCGACAGTGACCTGCAACTTTTCCGCCAGGTAAATGACCGCGAACTGATGGTACTTCAACTCTTCGCCCAAGGCCGCAGCAACAAGGAAATTGCCAAGGGCATGTTCCTCAGCAGCAAGACTGTCAGTACCTACAAGAAACGCCTCATGCACAAGCTGCAAGTCAATACGCTGGTCGACCTGATCGAGATGGCCAAGCGCAACGCGCTGGTCTAACGTGGTCATGGCCCGATCTATCAATCGTCTGCTGCTCGCCCTGCTGCTGTTCAGCGGCGCAGCACAGGCCAGCCACCGCGAAGCCGCTTCCTTTACGTTGATCGCGCGCTCATCGGCCCGACCGGTCCAGCCCGTGCTCACGTCCGAACAACGACAATGGCTCGAAGACCGTCAGGAACTGGTGCTGGGCACCTCGGCACCCGACTATCCGCCGTTCGACATCACCGGTGGCGGCAACGACTACCAGGGCCTGACCGCCGAATATGCAAGCCTGATCGGCAAGGCCTTGCAGTTACCAGTGAGGGTGCTGCGTTTCTCCAGCCGGCAGGCAGCAGTGGAGGCGCTACGACACGGCGATATCGACCTGCTGGGCAGCGCCAATGGCTACGAAGCGGCCAGTGACGGCCTGGTACTGTCGCAGCCCTACGCCGTCGACCAGCCCGTACTGGTAACGCGTGAAGACGAGAACCGGGCGCTGGACATGGACCTTGCCGGCATGCGCCTGAGCATGCTCTACCACTATTTGCCCAGACAGGAAGTCCTCAGCGTCTACCCAAAGGCCGACCTACTGGCCTTCGGTTCTTCCAGCCAGGCACTGAATGCCGTCGCGTTCGGCCAGGCCGACGTGTTCATCGGCGATACCATCTCCACGCACTATCAGCTCAACCGCGGCCATCTGCCCGGCCTGCGCATGGCCAACTTCGGCAAGCACGAGGCCATCGGCTTCGGTTTTGCCTTGCGCCAGCAAGATACCGTGCTGCTGGACCTGGTGAACTCCATCCTGGACAGGCAGAGCCCGGCCATACGCTCCAGTATCTTCAAACGCTGGAGTGCTGGCAGCGACCTGCTGCTGAGCGATCGCCAACTGCAGTTGAGCGAGGCCGAGCAACAGTGGTTGCAAAAGCATCCCGTGATGCGGGTGGCGGCAGATGACGCGGCTGCGCCTCTGTCCTATTTCGATGATTCGGGGCATTTCCGAGGCATCACCGCCGACCTACTGGAGCTCATTCGCCTGCGCACCGGGTTGCGTTTCGAAGTGCAGCGCGCCAATGGCATTGCCGACATGGTCGCCCGCCTCAAGGATGGCCGGGCTGATGTCATCGCCGCACTGGCCAGTGCCGGGAAAGCAGGGGACGATCTGCAAATCAGCCGCCCCTACCTCGAAAGCGCCTATGTGCTGGTGAACCGCAAGGGCAACAACACACTGAGTTCACTGGAGCAGTTGCAGGGGCATCGCATCGCCATTACCCGCTACAGCACCCTGAACGCCATGCTGTCCCGGGACTATCCAAAGATAAGCTGGGTCGAGACCGAAAGCGCGTTCTACGCCATGGCGTTGCTCAACAGCGGGGCCGTCGATGCGGTGATCACCACCCTGATCGACGCCAACCACGCCTTGGCCAGCAACCCCGAGTTGGTCATCCGCACCTCGGTCGACAGCGAACCCGCCAACTTCGCCATGGCCACCACAGCCCCGTCACCGGCGCTGTTGTCTATCCTCGACAAGGCTTTGCTGAGCATCTCACCGGAGGAGCTGGGGATAATCAACAACCGCTGGCGCGGCTTTGGCAGGCATGAGGATGACAACACCAAAGGCTACAGCCGGCTTGCCCTGCAGGTGGTGCTGGCCACGGCCGTACTTCTGCTGCTGGCCTTGCTCTGGAATGCCCGCCTGCGCCTGCAGATTCGCCAACGCCAGCGCGCCGAACGCGCGCTGAACGACCAACTGGCATTCATGCGCGCCCTGCTCAACGGTACGCCCCACCCCATGTATGTGCGTGACCGCGAGGGTTGCCTGAAAAGTTGCAACTACAGCTACCTTGAAGCGGTGCAGGCCCGCTCCGATCAAGTGATCGGCAGAAAACTGAACGACAGCCTGTTTGCCGATTCCGAGCAGGCCCTGCAGATCCAGGCCGATTACCAGAAAGTCATGGCTGCTGGCTCGCCGCTGATCAAGGACCGTCCATTACGGATCAAGGGCCGGGACCTGACCATCTACCACTGGATCTTGCCGTACCGCGACTCCCTGGGTGAGGTGCAGGGGATCATCGGTGGCTGGATCGACATCAGCGAACGCCGCCAACTGGTCATGGAGCTGCGCCAGGCCAAGCAGCAGGCCGACGATGCCAACCGCGCCAAGAGCACGTTCCTGGCAACCATCAGCCACGAAATCCGTACCCCGATGAACGCCGTGATCGGCATGCTGGAACTGGCGGTAAAGCGCGCCGACCAGGGCCGGGTGGACCGCAGCGCGCTGGAACTGGCGCACCATTCGGCCAAAGACCTGCTAGGCCTGATCGGTGACATTCTCGACATCGTACGCATCGAGTCCGGGCACTTGTCCCTGGCCCCGGAGGTGGTCGACCTGGCGGCGCTGGTCGAATCGGTGGGGCGCATGTTCGATGGCCAGGCGCGGCAGAAAGGCCTGGCCCTGGAGGTGCAGATCGCCCCGGCCGCACGCTGCCATGTCCTGCTTGACCCGCTGCGCTTCAAGCAGGTGCTGTCCAACCTGGTGAGCAATGCCATCAAGTTCACCGAGCATGGTCAGGTGCGCATCTGCGTCGGCTTGCTGGATGATGGTACCAGCACACCGGCAGTACTGGAGCTGGAGGTGCGCGACAGTGGCATTGGCATCCACCCCGATGACCTGCAGCGCCTGTTCAACCCGTTCATCCAGGCCAACCCGCACAGCCAGGGCGCCCGTGCAGGTACCGGGCTGGGCCTGGCCATCTGCCGCAACCTGTGCGAAATGATGGGCGGCAGCCTGACCATGAAAAGCCTGGAGGATGTCGGTACCCAGGTACGCCTGAAGATGCCGCTGCAACGGGTTGATGGCGCAGCGCAGCCGACACCGCTGCCCGAGCAGCTCGACGTGCCCGACCCACGGCTGAACGTGCTGGTCATTGATGACCACCCGGCCAACCTGCAACTGATGGCGCAACAACTTGGCTACCTGGGCCTGGAGCACGCCAGCGCCCGCGATGGGCGAGAAGGCCTGGCCGCCTGGCGCACAGGCGAGTTCGATGTACTGGTACTCGACTGCAACATGCCGCACATGAACGGTTACCAGCTGGCGACTGCCGTGCGCGCCGAAGAACGCCATGGCAAGCGGCCACGCTGCACCATCCTCGGCTATACCGCCAACGCACAGCCCGAAGTACGCCGCAAGTGCCTGACCGCCGGCATGGACGACTGCCTGCTCAAGCCCATCAGCCTGAGCACCCTCAGCCAGCGCCTGGCTGGCATTCGCCCGCGCCGCCAGCGCCGCCCCCGCCGCAGGCTGTACCAGCTGGACGGCCTGGCCGCCGTGGTCGGGCCTGACCCGGTCGACCGTCAGCGCTTCCTGGAAGCCTTGCATCAGAGCCTTCAGGCCGACCTGGCCAGCCTGATGGCGCTGCACCCGCAGCATGACAGCGGCGCCATTGCCGAGCAGGCCCACAAGGTGCTCAGCGCCGCGCGGATGCTGGAAGCCCCTGACCTGATGGCGGCCTGTGAAGCCCTCGAGGCCAGCGGCTTGTCCACTGCCCAGGTGCGCCTGCGGCGCCAGGCGCTGGCACGGCATATGTGCCGAGTGGAACGTGCGCTGGCCAAGGAATTGGCCACAAGCACAGACACTCAGGCAGGCAGCCAGCCATGTTAACTGGTAGACTGCGCGGCGTTATTACCTAAGAGGATTGTTTCATGGCCACAAACCGCTCCCGTCGTCTGCGCAAGAAGCTGTGTGTCGACGAGTTTCAGGAATTGGGCTTCGAGCTGAACCTGGAATTCAAGGAAGATCTGGACGACCAGGCAATCGATGCTTTCCTCGACGCGTTCCTGGAAGAAGCCATGGACGCCAACGGCCTGGATTATGTAGGCGGTGACGATTTCGGCCTGGTGTGCTCGGTCAAGCGCGGCTCGGTCAGCGAAGAACAGCGCGCTGCCGTTGAGGCCTGGCTGAAGGGCCGTGGCGAACTGACCAAGGTCGAAGTCAGCCCGCTGCTGGACGCCTGGTACCCGGAAAAGCCGATCAACAAGGCTGAGTGATACTTGTCAGCTTCGGGCTGAGAAGGTTGACTGCTGAAAAGGCCACCCCATTCGGGTGGCCTTTTTATTGACGATGCTTTTCCGTCGAACGTGACGCATCGCGGCTGCGCTTGGGGCATAATGCGTACTGTTTACGTCGTGGGGCCATCATCTCTTACAGCCCCAAAGCCCTTTTCCCTCGCCGCAGGGTATTCGCTCACTATGATCAAAATGCTTCGTCCCCTCGTTCTTGCCGGCCTGCTGTTGCCGCTTGCCTTGCCCAGCCACGCCGCCGTCAATACCACCCTGCCTGCCAAAGTGCAGCAGGCGCTCAAGGCCAACAAACTGCAGGACACAGCGCTGTCGCTGGTGATGCTGCCGCTGGACGGCCCCGGCACCCCGACCGTATTCAATGCCGATGTGTCGGTGAACCCGGCGTCGACCATGAAACTGGTTACTACCTACGCCGCCCTCGAGCTGCTTGGCCCGACCTTCCAGTGGAAAACCGAGTTCTACACTGACGGCACCCTGAACAACGGCGTGCTTAACGGCAACCTCTACCTTAAAGGTGGCGGTGACCCCAAACTGAACATGGAAAAGCTGTGGCTGCTGATGCGTGACCTGCGCGCCAATGGCGTGCGCACCGTCACCGGTGACCTGGTACTGGACCGCAGCCACTTCGTGCAACCCAACCTGCCGCAGTTCAACGACGACGGCGGTGATGAGAACAAGCCGTTCCTGGTCAAGCCCGACTCGCTGCTGGTCAACCTCAAGGCCCTGCGTTTCGTGGCCCGCAATGACGGTGGCAAAGTCACCGTCGCAGTCGAGCCGCCTATTGCCCGCATCCGCATCGACAACCAGGTCAAGGCGGTAGCCTCGAAGAAATGCACCGGTGATGTGCGCTACAACCCGGTGCCTCAGGCCGACGGCATCAGTGTAACGGTCAGCGGCCAACTGGGTGACGGCTGCAACTCGCAAACCTACCTGTCGCTGCTCGACCACCCAACCTACGCCGCCGGTGCCGTGCGCGCGATCTGGAGCGAACTGGGTGGCAACATCCAGGGTGGCGACCGCATCGAGAATGTGCCCAAGAGCGCTCGCCTGCTGGCCCGCGCCTTCTCGCCCGACCTGGTGGAAGTGATCCGCGACATCAACAAGTACAGCAACAACACCATGGCCCAGCAGCTGTTCCTGAGCCTTGGCGCGCAGTTCCGCACCGATGCCGATGGCGACGACGGCCGTGCTGCCCAACGCGTGGTACGCCAATGGCTGGCAAAAAAGGGCATTACCGCGCCGCATCTGGTGATGGAAAACGGCTCTGGCCTGTCGCGTGCCGAACGGGTCAGTACCCGGGAAATGGCCGAGATGCTCAAAGCCGCCTGGAAGAGCCCTTACGCGGCCGAGTTCATGAGCTCGATGCCGCTGGTGGGCATGGACGGCACGATGCGCAAGCGTCTCAAGCGCACTGCGATGACCGGTGAAGGCCATATCAAGACCGGCACACTGAACACTGTGCGCGCGATTGCCGGCTTCAGCCGTGACCGCAACGGGCATACCTGGGCGGTGGCGGCGATCCTCAACGACCCGAAACCGTGGGGAGCCTCGCAGGTGCTGGACCAGGTGTTGCTTGACCTGTATCGCCAGCCGAAGCTGGCTGGCAGCACAGCGTCCAACTGACTCCACCGGCATTACCCGGGCCGGCTTCCGCGGTCGACGCGGGAGCGGCCTTGCGTCGCGCAAGGGCCGCAAAGCGGCCCCTACGCCGACCGCGCGCACTGTTTTATACCGGCTCTCCCTCCACCCGGTCCCGGCCGGCCTGTTTGGCCGCGTACACGCCGGCATCGGCGCGCAACAGCAAGGCATCGGCGCCCTCGCCCGACCGCCACTGCGCCACACCAAAGCTCGCGGTCACCTGGCCCACACCTTCCACCGGCACATTGCGCACCCCTTGCCACAACTCCAACGCCAGCAGCCGCGCCTGGTCGACATCACTGCCCGGGCAAAGCACCATGAACTCTTCCCCGCCCAAGCGGCAGAACACATCGGTACGGCGTAGACGCTGACCGATGCGCTGGCACAGGCTGCGCAACACCCGGTCGCCGACGGCATGACCAAAACGGTCGTTGATGCGCTTGAAGTGATCGATGTCGAGCATGATCACCGACAGTGCCAAGCCATCGCGCTGGGCCCGTTCCAGTTCGATCTTGAGCCGCTCCTGGAAGTAGCGACGGTTATGGATTCCGGTCAGCGAGTCGGTGACCGACAGCGCCCGCAACTCTTCCTCCACGCCCTTCAGGTCGGAGATGTCTGTCAGGTAGCCATGCCACAGGGTGCAGCCCTGCTCGCCCACTTCCGGCGTTGCCTCGCCACGCACCCAGCGCAGCCCCGCCCGTGGCAGGCAGACACGATACTCCTCGCGCCAGGGTGACAGGTGTTCGGCCGAATAGCGCACCGAGCGGCGCACACGCTCCAGGTCATCAGGGTGGATACGTTCGAACACCGCCGCGGCATCCTCACGCAACTGCATCAGGTCGACCTCGTAAATGTCATACAGGCCCATGCTGGCGTATGGAAAGCACGAATGGCCATTGGCGTCCAGGCGGTATTGGTAGATGCCGCCCGGCACCTCGGCGCTGAGCTTTTCCAGCAACCGGTCACGTGCAGCCAACGCCTCATGCACCCGGCACCGCTCGGTAACGTCAATGCAGATGGCCAGGTAGCCAACCCACAACCCCTGTTCGTCGAGCATGGCAGTCACCAGCATGTTGGCGACCAGCTGGCTGCCATCGGCACGTAGCAAGGTCCACTCGCCGGGCTCGGCCCCGTGCGCCTGCACCGTTTCAGCGAACATCGCCTGGCCGCCAGCAATGGCGCGGCCAAAGCGCAAGCTCAAGGCCTGGGCACGCAGGTTGAGCTCCTCCGGCAGTACCAGGTCTTCAAGGCGCAACCGGCCGATCGCTTCGCTGGCCGCGTAACCGAGCATGCGTTCGGCACCGGCGTTGAACGTGCTGACCACCCCTTTGAGGTTGGTGGCGATGATCGCCACCTGGGTCGCGGCATCCAGCACACTGCGCAGTTGGTTGTGGGTGCCACGCAACGACTGCTCGCTGACCTGCAACTCTGCAGTACGCTGCGCCACCAGGGCCAGGGCGCGCTGACGCTGGCTGAACAGGCTGTAGAGCAGCACGCTGAGCAACAGGCTCAACAATCCGCCCAACAAACCGACCGCCAGCACTGCCGAGGAGCGGTTCCACTGCACGAACGCCTGGCTCGGTTGAATGCTCAGCTGGAAATGGTGATCGGCCAGGCGCAACAACTGATTGCTGGCCAGGGCCAAGGGCGCGACCGGATTTTGCGAATCGAACATCACGACCGGGCCTTGTAACCCAGACGGGTCCGTGATGCGCACGACAAGGTTGTCATCAGCCGCGACCGGCCGACCGTCGCCGACCAGCTCGCGCATGCTCAGCAAGGCCACCACATAACCGGCTGCCGCACCGCGAGGATCGGCATCGGAAAATACCGGCGCCACCATCAGCAGGCCGCGCTCTGCCGAGCGGGAATCGAACAGGGCCAATGGCTCGGACACCGCCATGCTGCCCGGCCCCAGCGCCCGCGCCAGGGCCGCCTGGGGCCCGCTTTGACCAGCGAGGTCCAGGCCATAAGGCAACCCAGGCCGTTCGCCCGATTGGGTATAGAGCACCGGAAAGTAATGGTCGCGCTGCGACGCCGGGCGCCATTGGCCTTGCGCGTCCTGGTCACGGATCACATAGCCTGGGCCGGTATGGGCACTGGCCAGACGCTCGAATTCGGCGCGTTGCACAGCCTCGACGCGGGGCGCCCAGGCATAGGCCAGGGTGCGTTGCAGCAATGGCCGAGCATAGCCTTCGAATTCGCGCGGGGTGATTTCGTTGGAAAAGCTGAAAAACCGCCGAAGCCCATCCAGGCGCTGCTGCTGTTCGTCAAAGCGCTCGGCAATACGGCTGAAGCGCTCGCTGGCCAGCAACTCGAAGCGCTGGCGCAGCTGCTGCTTGTAGAAGGTGTGCGCGGCAAATGCCAAGACAGCGGTCAACAAGCCGCCGGCCACCAGTGCGATCAGCGCCATCACCCAGGCGGACGCCCTCTCTGTGCACAAGCCAAGCAACCGCGCACGCACGCCACACTTTGACATACACCCATCTCGTCACGTCAGCGTCCTGCGGATTATCTTGCCCTGCCCTCAGTTATAGCTATTGGCCATTAGCCGCGCAATGTACCTCGTCGCCTCACCGAAGCTGCATACGCCACGCGCGATGGATACGGTTATTACGGGCGAAGTCCGGGTCCAGGGTCTGGGCGCTGATTTCTTCTACCACGTACCGCGCCATCAGGTGTTCGTCCAACTGGAACTTGCGGAAGTTGTTGGAGAAATACAGCACGCCACCCGGCGCCAGACGGGCCATGGCCAGGTCCAGCAGTTGCACATGATCACGCTGCACGTCGAATACGCCTTCCATACGCTTGGAGTTGGAGAAGGTTGGCGGGTCGATGAAGAT
Organism: Pseudomonas sp. FYR_5; assembly: GCF_043106315.1. Taxonomy (NCBI): domain Bacteria; kingdom Pseudomonadati; phylum Pseudomonadota; class Gammaproteobacteria; order Pseudomonadales; family Pseudomonadaceae; genus Pseudomonas; species Pseudomonas sp. FYR_5. The sequence continues at coordinate 15,723 of NZ_JBICMK010000040.1, forward strand.
CAGGTCGTAGCTGTCACGGTTGCCTTCCAGCCAGGCCATTACATCGCTCTGCTCCAGGCGGTTGCGCTCGGAATAGCCATTGAGCGCCAGGTTGCGCCGTGCCCAGTCCAGGTAGGTTTTCGACAGGTCGACGCTGGTGGTGCTGCGCGCACCGCCCTTGGCCGCGTGCACGGTGGCCGTGGCGGTGTAGCAGAACAGGTTGAGGAAGCGCTTGCCAGCGGCCTCGCGCTGGATGCGCATACGCATCGGGCGGTGGTCGAGGAACAGGCCGGTATCCAGGTAGTCGGTGAGGTTGACCAGCAGCTTGACGCCACCTTCGTTCACCTCCTGGAAGCGGCCCTCGGTAGCCTGACGTTCGTACTGGCGCGTACCGCTTTGCCGCTCGCGACGCTTGAGCACTACACGCTGCGGCGAAATGCCCAGCGCCTGCGGGATGGCCGCCAGTGCATCGAGCAGACGCGCCTGAGCCTTGTCCGGGTCGACCGAACGTGGCGCGGCGTATTCCTGCACGTGTACCCAGTCCTGGTACAGGTCGACCGCCAAGGCATATTCGGGCATGTCGGCATCGTACAGGCGGTAGCAGTCGACCTGCTCGCGACGGGCCCACTTGCCCAGTTGCTTGAGGTTCTTCTGCAGGCGGTTGGCGAACATCTGCGCCCCTTCCGACAGCCGCGCTGGCTCACTGGCCTGCGGCGCCTGCTGACGGGTTTCGCTGCCTTCAGGCTGCGCTTCGCGGCGTTCACCCGTGACGAACTGGTCAGGCTGCACCTTGAACAGCAGTAGCTTGCATGGCAATGCGCCGTTCCAGAACGCGTACTGCTTGTGGCTACGAATGCCCATGCGCTTGCCCAGTTGCGGCGCGCCGGTGAATACCGCTGCTTCCCAGCCCATGCAGGCCTGGCGCAGGCGCTCGCCCAGATTCTGGTAGAGGTACAGCAGGCTGGCTTCGTCACCCAGACGCTCACCGTAGGGCGGGTTGCTGATGACCAGGCCTTTCTGGTTCTGGTCCGGGCGTGGCTCGAAGGTGCTGACTTCGCCTTGGTAGATCTTCACCCAGTCGCCCAAGCCGGCACGCTCGACGTTGTTGCGACCCGGCTGGATCAGCCGCGGGTCAGCCTCGTAGCCACGGATCCACAATGGTGGCTTGGCCAGGCCGGCCTGCGCGCGCGCCTGAGCCTCGTCATGCACCTTGCGCCACAGCGCCGGCACATGGCCGAGCCAGGCGCTGAAGCCCCAGCGTTCGCGCTTGAGGTTGGGGGCGATATCGGCGGCGATCATCGCGGCCTCGACCAGGAAGGTACCCACACCGCACATCGGGTCGGCCAGGGCACCACCTTCGGCCGCGATACGCGGCCAGCCAGCACGGATCAGCACCGCTGCCGCCAGGTTTTCCTTCAGCGGCGCGGCACCTTGCTGCAGGCGGTAGCCACGCTGGTGCAGGCTGTGCCCGGACAGGTCGAGGGACAGAATGGCCTCGCCGCGGTCCAGGCGCAGGTGCACACGCACGTCAGGGTCGATCTTTTCCACGGACGGGCGCAGGCCTTCACGGTTACGCAGCTTGTCGACGATGGCATCCTTGACCTTCAGCGCACCGAAGTGGGTATTGTCGATGCCGGAGCCATGGCCGCTGAACTCCACAGCCAGGGTGCCGTCGGCTGCCAGGTGGTCGGCCCAGTCAACCGCGTGCACACCGTCGTAAAGGTCGTCGGCGTTCTTCATCGAGAAGCGCTTGAGCACCAGCAATACGCGGTTGGCCAGCCGCGACCAGACACACAGGCGGTAGGCAGTTTCCATGTCGGCGGCGCCGCGAATGGCCGAGGTGTGCTCGCGCACCTCGTCAAGGCCGAGGCTTTTGGCCTCTTCGGCGAGCAGGCTTTCAAGGCCTTTGGGACAGGTGAGGTAAAGTTCGAAACGGTCCGACATGAGTATTCCAGCGCCTTGGGCTATTTGACTGACGGGGCGACGCATCGCCCCGCGATGTTTGCCCGTACACCTTTCCAGCAGGCGTGCGGGTGGCCTTCTGCGGCACACAACGTGCGGCAGAAAAGCCGGGCCGCCTGACCGATCCGTGCTTGGCCCAGTGGCAAAGACAGCTTAGATCATCAGGCAGTACGAGAAATTCTGGCGATCTGCGGGCCGATGTGACCCTTCGTCGCATTTCAAATTATTTCTGTCATCCGCATCAACGCTGGCGAAATGACGTCAAAGAACGGCAAAACCCGATCAATACGGGGCTAAACAGCAAACAAGGTTGAGTCGCATTTATTTACTTATCCCCTCACCCTTGGAAAGGTTACGTGCTTATGACAAATCGGTCATTCACACCGTGACTCGCATTCGATAGAACTGGTCTCAGGCCACTTCGCAACGAGGCGGCACTTTCAGCTCGCCACGCCGGCAGCGAGCGCAAACCGGCAGAACGACTCTGCCCGGCCTCGGAGAGGCCGACGGGACATTACAGTCAACAAGTGAGGGCAACACCCTATGAGAAGACTTAAGCGTGATCCGTTGGAAAGAGCATATTCACGTGGTTACCAATACGGGGTCACCGGCAAATCCCGCGAACTTTGCCCCTTCAATCTTCCTTCTGTTCGCCAAGCCTGGATCAACGGCTGGCGTGAAGGTCGCGGTGATAACTGGGACGGAATGACTGGCACCGCTGGCATCCATAGACTCAACGAAAATCACGCCGTTGGCTGAACGAGGACACTGAATTCGATTTACCATGCACGCCCCATCCGGGCGGCGGGCGAAGGCCCAGGGGCCCCTTGAAGGGGCCCTTTTTTATGCCTTGGCAAATCTCATCAGCTGTACCCACACTGTCCCTGCTGGGGCGGGCTTGTCAGGTCACCGCGGCATTGCCGCGATAGCATCCACCGCTTCGCGAATCAGCGCCGGCCCCTTGTAAATGAAGCCCGAGTAGATCTGCACCAGGCTCGCCCCGGCCGCGATCTTATCGGCAGCATGGCGGCCTTCGGTAATGCCACCGGCGGCAATGATCGGCAACTTGCCGCCCAGCTCACCTGCCAGCACCTTGACGATATGAGTGCTTTTCTCCAGCACCGGTGCGCCCGAGAGGCCACCCGCCTCGCCACCGTACGGCAATGTTTCGACACCTTCACGGCCCAGCGTGGTGTTGGTGGCGATCACCGCATCCATGCCCGACTCCATCAGCGCGGCGGCCACCAGCGCCGTTTCTTCGTCGCTCATGTCCGGCGCAATCTTGATTGCCAGCGGCACGCGCTTGCCATGTGTACCGGCCAGTTGCTCGCGGCGCTCGGCCAGGGCGTCGAGCAACTGCTTGAGCGAGTCCCCGAACTGCAGGCTGCGCAGGCCCGGGGTATTTGGCGAGCTGACATTGACCGTGATGTAGCTGGCGGCGGTGTAGACCTTGTCCAGGCAGATCAGGTAGTCATCGACGGCACGCTCGACCGGTGTATCGAAGTTCTTGCCGATGTTGATGCCCAGTACCCCCTTGTAGCGCGAAGCGCGTACGCGCTCGAGCAGGTGATCAACGCCCAGGTTGTTGAAGCCCATGCGGTTGATGATGGCCGTGGCTTCCGGCAGACGGAACAACCGCGGCTTGGGGTTGCCAGGCTGCGGACGCGGGGTGACAGTGCCGATTTCGACAAAACCGAAGCCCAGCTGGGCGAAGCCGTCGATGGCCGCGCCGTTCTTGTCCAGGCCGGCTGCGAGCCCCACCGGGTTGGCGAAGTTCAAGCCCATGACCGAAACCGGCAATGACGCCGGTTGCTTGCACAGCATGCCGTTGAGGCCCATACGGCCACCGGCGCCGATCAGGTCCAGGGACAGGTCGTGGGAAGTTTCCGGGGAAAGCTTGAACAGCAGCTGGCGGGCCAGGGTATACATGGGCGGGCAAGGCTCAGGGTGAGTGAGGGGGCGATTATAGCCAGCGAGGAGCTGGCAGGACAGCAAATCGTGGAGCGCTTGGCACATCGGTTGCACCCTTTCAGCCCACAGCCTTATCAGTAAGGGCGAGGACTCTTGTGAACACTGTACCCCGAGCAACGCCCCTGGCCTGGGTCAACGGCAGCGACGCGCCGGAAAAAACCAGCCTGAACATCGGCTACATGGCCCTGACCGACTGCGCCTCGGTAGTGGTCGCCGCCACCCAGGGCTTCGCCCAGCAGCACGGCCTTACCCTCAACCTCAAGCGCCAAGGCTCGTGGGCCGGGCTGCGCGACAAGCTGGTCAGCGGCGAACTGGACGCCGCGCACTGCCTGTATGGCCTGGTCTACGCCGTGCACCTGGGCATTGGCGGCGTACCTGCCAACGACATGGCCGTGCTCATGGGGCTGAACCAGAACGCCCAGGCTATCAACCTGTCCCCTGCCCTGCAGCGCAAGGGCGTGACCAACCCTGAGGCACTGGCACGCCTGGTGCACCAGCATGGCGCGCGCCTGACGTTCGCCCAGACCTTCCCCACCGGCACCCACGCCATGTGGCTGTATTACTGGCTGGCCAGCCAGGGCATCCACCCGCTGCGCGACGTCGACAGCGTCGTGGTGCCACCGGCGCAGATGGCTGCACACCTTCAAGCCGGGCGCATTGACGGCTTCTGCGTCGGTGAGCCCTGGGCCGCCGACGCCGTGGCCACAGGCCAAGGCTTCACCCTGGCCACCAGCCAGTCGATCTGGCCGGATCACCCGGAAAAGGTCCTGGCCTGCACACGCGCCTTTGCCGGGCAATATCCCAACAGCGCCCGTGCGCTGATCAAGGCGATCCTCACCGCCAGCCGGTTCATCGAGCAAAGCCCGGAAAACCGCCGCAGCACCGCGCAACTGCTGAGCGCAAGCGCCTACCTGGACACCCCGCTGGACAGCATAGCCCCCCGCCTGCTCGGCCACTATGAGGATGGCCTGGGCAATGAGTGGCAAGACCCACACGCCCTGCGCCTGTTCGACCAAGGCCGGGCCAACCTGCCCTACCTGTCCGACGGCATGTGGTTCATGACCCAGTTCCGCCGCTGGGGCCTGCTGCGCGAAGACCCCGACTACCTCGGCGTGGCCCGGCAGGTCCAGCAACTGCAGTTGTACAGCGAGGCCGCACAGAGCCTGGGCATCGCTTGCCCGGACCAACCGATGCGCAGCAGCCTGCTGATCGATGGCTCCCGCTGGGACGGCAGCGACCCCTTCGGCTATGCCCGCAGTTTCAGCTTGCATGCCTTGGGCGACCTGCCCGATGCCCGTGTCGGCGCGTGAGGGGGGGGACGAACATGTTGCGCATCCTGCTGATCGACGATACCCAGAGCAAGCTTGGTCGTCTCAGGGCGGCGTTGAGTGAGGCCGGCTTCGAGGTCATCGAAGCCCCGGACCTGACCATCGACCTTCCCGCCTGCGTCGAAACGGTGCGCCCGGACGTGGTGCTGATCGATACCGACTCACCAGACCGCGATGTGATGGAACAGGTGGTGCTGGTCAGCCGTGACCAGCCCAGGCCCATCGTGTTGTTCACCGACGAGCACGACCCCGGGATGATGCGCCAGGCGATTCAGGCAGGGGTCAGCGCCTATATCGTCGAGGGCATCCACGCTGCGCGGCTGCAGCCGATCCTGGATGTGGCCATGGCCCGCTTCGAAAGCGACCAGGCACTCAAGGCGCAGTTGCTGGCGCGCGATCAGCAATTGGCCGAACGCAAGCGCATCGAGCAAGCCAAGGGATTGCTGATGAAGATGAAGGATTGCAACGAAGAGCAGGCCTATACCCTGATGCGTCGCCAGGCCATGAGCCGGCAGCAGAAGCTGATCCAGGTGGCCGAACAGATCATTGCCATGCATGAGATGCTCGGCTGACGCGCTGAAAATCTCTTGCCGGCCGCGCCAGAAGTTGGCCCATCTCTTGCTCGACAAATCGTACCGGTAGCCAACGGCGGTTACCCCACTTGAATCCCGACAAAGACGTCGCTCGCCCCTCCACCTCGTGGAGCGGGTGGCGACGTCTTTTTCGTTCCGTTGTACTACCGAGTGAGGTGTTCGATGAGTACCAGCTTCTGGAAATCCGGGCATGTGCCCACGCTGTTCGCCGCGTTTCTGTACTTCGACCTCAGCTTCATGGTCTGGTACCTGCTGGGCCCGCTGGCGGTGCAGATTGCTGCCGACCTGCAACTGAGCGCACAACAACGGGGCCTGATGGTCGCCACGCCGATCCTGGCCGGGGCGCTCCTGCGGTTTGCCTTGGGCGTTCTGGTCGACCGCCTGTCGCCCAAGACTGCCGGCCTGATCGCCCAGGTGGTGGTTATCGTCGCCCTGGCTGCGGCCTGGCACCTTGGCGTGCACAGCTATGAACAGGCACTGCTGCTAGGCGTGTTCCTGGGCTTTGCCGGTGCTTCCTTCGCCGTCTCGCTGCCGCTGGCCTCGCAGTGGTACCCGCCACAGCACCAGGGCAAGGCCATGGGCATCGCCGGCGCGGGCAACTCCGGCACGGTGTTCGCTGCCTTGCTGGCACCGGCACTGGCAGCGGCCTTTGGCTGGAACAATGTATTCGGCTTTGCCTTGATCCCGCTGTCACTGGCGCTGGTGGTGTTCGCCCTGCTGGCGCGCAATGCCCCACAACGGCCCAAGCCGAAAGCCATGGCCGACTACCTCAAGGCACTGGGCGACCGTGACAGCTGGTGGTTCATGTTCTTCTACAGCGTCACCTTCGGCGGCTTCATCGGCCTGGCCAGCGCCCTGCCCGGCTACTTCAGCGACCAATACGGCCTGAGCCCGGTCACCGCCGGCTACTACACCGCCGCTTGCGTGTTCGCCGGCAGCCTGATGCGCCCGCTCGGCGGCGCCCTGGCTGACCGTTTTGGCGGCATCCGCACCCTGCTGGGCATGTACGGCGTGGCCGCCATCTGCATTGCCGCAGTCGGTTTCAACCTGCCCTCTGCCGCGGCCGCACTGGCGCTGTTCGTCAGCGCCATGCTCGGCCTGGGGGCGGGCAATGGCGCGGTATTCCAACTGGTACCGCAACGCTTCCGCCAAGAGATCGGGGTAATGACCGGCCTGATCGGCATGGCCGGCGGCATCGGCGGCTTCCTGTTGGCGGCCGGGCTGGGCACCATCAAACAGCACACCGGTGACTACCAGATGGGGTTGTGGCTGTTCGCCAGCCTGGGCCTGCTGGCCTGGTTCGGCCTGCACGGTGTGAAACAGCGCTGGCGCACCACCTGGGGCTCGACTGCAGTCACCGCAGCGCGGGTCTGAGGCACGCCGATGAGTCTGCAACTGAGCTTTGCCCAGGCCAGCGCCACCGGGCCGCGCGAGGAAAACCAGGACGCCCTGCGCCTGGTCACGCCGGCACCAGAGCTGGCCGCCAGCAAAGGCTACCTGTTCGCCTTGGCCGACGGCGTAAGCCAATGTGCCGATGGCGGCCTCGCGGCGCGGGCCAGCCTGCAGGCACTGGCTCTGGATTACTACGCCACCCCGGCCACCTGGAGCGTGGCCCAGGCCCTCGACCGCCTGCTGCTGGCGCAGAACCGCTGGTTGCGCGCCCAGGGCAGCGGCCAGCCGTTGCTGACCACGCTTAGCGCGCTGGTGTTGCGCGGCAGGCGCTTTACCCTGGCCCATGTCGGCGACTGCCGGGTGTACCGCTGGCACGAGGGGCACCTGCAATGCCTGAGCGAAGACCATGTATGGGACCAACCGGGCATGCAGCATGTACTGAAACGGGCGCTGGGCCTGGACCAGCACCTGCTGGTGGATTATCTGGAGGGCGAGCTGCAAGCGGGCGAGTGCTTCCTGCTGCTCAGCGACGGGGTCTGGGCCAGCCTGGGCGAACAACACATACAGGCCGTGCTGCGCGAGCAAACTGACCTGCAACTGGCCGCCGACACCTTGGTGGCCAGCGCCCACTTCAACGGTAGCAAGGACAACGCCAGCGCCTTGCTGGTGCAAGTCGAACAACTGGGCACGGCCAACCTGGGCGATACCCTGGCGCAACTGCAACAGTGGCCAGTGCCCGGCCCCCTGCGCGAGGGCCAGGTGATCGACGGCTGGCAGGTCGAAACACTGCACGCGCACAGCCGCCAGTCCTTGCTGTACAAAGTACGCGATAGCAAGACCCAGCCTTGGCTGCTCAAGACCCTCCCCACTGCACGCGAACAGGAGCCGGGGGCGGCCCAAGGGCTGTTGCTGGAAGAGTGGTTTCTGCGCCGCATCGCCGGCCGGCACTTCCCCGAGCTACACACCGCCAGTCAGCGCCAGCACCTGTACTACGTAATGCGCGAATATCCCGGCCAAAACCTGGCGGCGTTACTGGCCGAACAAGGCCCGCTGCCCCTGCCGCAATGGCTGGAGGTCGCCCGGCAACTGCTGCAGGCAGTCGGCGTGCTGCATCGGCGCAACTTGCTGCACCGCGATATCAAGCCAGACAACCTGCACCTGGGCCGCGATGGGCAACTGCGCCTGCTGGACTTCGGCCTGGCCTATTGCCCGGGCCTGTCCGAAGACCCGCTGCACGAGCTGCCCGGCACGCCCTCGTACATCGCCCCGGAAGCATTCGATGGCCACCCGCCCAGCCCGCGTCAGGACTTGTATGCAGTCGGCGTAACCCTGTACCACCTGCTGACCGGACACTACCCGTACGGCGAGGTCGAGGCCTTTCAGCGCCCGCGCTTCGGCCAGCCGGTCAACGCCGCGCGCTACCGACCCGACCTGCCGGAATGGCTGCAGCACAATCTGCTGCAGGCTGTGGCGAGCGACCCGGCGCAGCGCTTCGAAACCGCCGAACACTGGTTGCTGCTGCTCGAGCGCGGCGACCGCCAGGATCTGCCCAGCCGACCACGGCCGCTGCTGGAACGCGAGCCGCTGAAGGTGTGGCGCACCCTGGCCCTGCTGTCGTTGCTGATCAACCTGATACTGCTGTTCACCCTGCTCAAGGGCTGACCGCACCTTGCCGATGAGGAACCCCTGATGAATGCAAAAGTATGGCTGGTCGGTGCCGGCCCTGGCGACCCTGAACTGCTCACCCTCAAGGCAGTGCGTGCGTTGCAGCAAGCCGCCGTGGTCATGGTCGACGACCTCGTCAACCCGGCAGTGCTTGAGCATTGCCCGCAGGCCCGGGTGATGACCGTGGGCAAGCGCGGCGGTTGCCGCTCTACACCGCAAGCGTTCATACAGCGCCTGATGCTGCGCCACGCGCGACAGGGTCGTTGCGTGGTGCGACTCAAGGGCGGCGACCCTTGCATCTTTGGCCGTGGCGGTGAAGAGGCGCTGTGGTTGCAGGGGCATGGCATCGAGGTAGAGGTGATCAACGGCATCACCGCCGGCCTTGCCGGGGCCACCCAATGTGGGATTCCCCTGACTTCACGGGGTGTGAGCCGAGGGGTGACGCTGGTGACGGCGCACACACAGGACGATAGCGAGCTGAACTGGGCGGCCTTGGCTCAGGGCGGAACAACGCTGGTGGTATACATGGGGGTAGCGCGGCTGGAGCAGGTGCGCCAGGGATTGCTGGCGGGAGGCATGGCGCCGGGGATGCCGGTGGCGATGATCGAAAATGCCTCGCTGCCGCAGCAGCGGGAGTGCAGAAGCGATGTGCAGGGAATGGTGGAAGCTGCGCGCGGGTTTGGCTTACGTAGCCCGGCGATCTTGGTGATTGGGGAGGTGGTCGGAGAGCAACTGGCTCCGGGGCGCATCGCAATCGCTGGCTGACCTGGGGGCAGCCTTTGAGGTCGGTTAGAACCCAGGCAAAGAAAAACCCGGCCGAGGCCGGGTTTTTCATGAAGCTTCACACCAATTACTTGGCCTGGGCTTCTACCTGAGCTTCAACGCGACGGTTGATAGCACGGCCTTCTTCGGTAGCGTTGTCAGCAACCGGACGGGTTTCGCCGTAGCCAACCGAGTCAACACGGCTGGATTCTACGCCGTACTGCTGGGTCAGGACTTGCTTGACAGCGTTGGCACGACGCTCGGACAGCTTCTGGTTGTAAGCGTCTGGACCCACGGAGTCAGTGTGACCTTCAACCACGGTGGTGGTTTGTGGGTACTGGTTCATGAAGTCAGCCAGGTTTTTGATGTCGCCGTAGCTGTTAGGCTTGACGACCGACTTGTCGAAGTCGAACTTGACGTCCAGCTCAACGCGAACGACTTCGGCAACAGCCGGGCAGCCGTCGGCGTCAACGGTAACGTTGGCCGGGGTGTCTGGGCACTTGTCGACGTTGTCGCACACGCCGTCGTTGTCGGAGTCGGAGCAGACTTCAGCAACTGGAGCCGGAGCAGCTTCAGCTTGCTTCGGGCTACCGCCGAAGTTCAGGCCAACACCAACGCTCGGGGCCCACTCGGTGTCGCCCTGGTCGATGTTGTACTGAGCTTCTACGCCGGCACGGGCGTAGAACATGTCGGTGATGTACCACTTGGCACCAGCGCCAACGTTGGCGAAGGTGGAGTGGTCACGACCGCCACGGCCGGTCTGGCCCAGCGACTGGTGCGAGAAACCAGCGGAAACGTATGGACGGATAGCGTCGTACGGGTTGTTGAAGTGGTAAACGGCGTCCAGGGCGGTGTTCGAGCCCTTGATGTTCTTGCCGTCTTCGCCACGAGCGTTGTGCACTTCGTCGTAGCCCAGACGCAGCTCGACGTCGTCGGTCAGGAAGTAACCGATCGAACCGCCGAACAGGTTGCCGTCGTTCTTGAAGTCGCGCTGGCTGTCGAAGAATTCTTTCTTGTAGAAGATTTCAGTCTCGACGGCGCCTTGACCTTGTGCCATAGCGCCAATCGAAGTGGCGGCTACAAGCGAACCAATGGCCAAGCCCAAGGTGTTTTTCAATTTCATCCGTTAAATCCCCATCTGGTGATAGTTAAGCAGTCCCACCACAAACAAGAGGGACAACTCGACGGCGAGTCTAGCAGAACTCGCCGGTTCGTTAGAGATACTTGCACGCCTCTAAGTTTCATCAAGGCCGGCAAATTTCTCCCGAAGCTTGTCTAGCGCACGCTTGTAACGCATTTTCGTGGCGCTCAGGCCCATGTGCATGATGTCGGCAATTTCCTGAAACTCCAGCTCTGCGACAAAACGAAGCACCAGAATTTCCCGGTCAATCGGGTTCACATGCACCAGCCACTTGTCCAGCCCGCCTTTTTCTTCCGGTTTCGGAGCCTTGTCTTCGGACGCCTCTTCAACAGGGTCCAGACTCAAGGCATCCATCAACCGACGTTTGCGGCGCTCCTTGCGGTACTGGGTAATGCACTCGTTGTAGGTGATGCTGTAGAGCCAGGTCTTGAACTTCGACTTACCCTCGAAGTTTTTCAGCCCGTACAGCACTTTCAGCATCACTTCCTGACAGACATCGTCCGCGTCACGGTCGTTCCCCAGATAACGCGCACAGACGTTGAACAGGGTCCGCTGGTAGCGCCGCATGAGCTCCTCATAGGCGCGGGTAACGTGGTACAGCTCCTCATGCGAACGCGCCACCAACTCTTCGTCTGTGAGCTCGCGGGGGTCATAGCGCATGGGCGGCGAATGAACTTTATTCAAAACGGATCTGGCCGACAGTCAGGTCAATGTCGCCGCGCGACCCCGTGGGTCGAATTTCGCGGCGGCATACATTAACAGCTTTTGTGCGGTTAGCGGCTATTGACTCGCTGTTCAAGCAGCTCGCGGTTAGACAGCGACACCAGTTCGCCATCATCGGTCAGCAGCGTCGTCTTCACCGTACCGATCTCCTCGATATGCCCTTCGACCTCTCCAATCCGCACCTGCTGGCCCACTTGGTACAGCTCGCGTACGTAGATGCCGGCCAGGATCTGCCCGGCGATTTCGCGACTGCCAAGGCCCATGGCCAAGGCAACGGCCAGACCAACGGTAATCAGCCCGATAACGATGACGTGGTTCAGCAGGTCGGTTTTCACTTCCAACTGGCTGATGGCCACCGAGATGCTGATGATGATCACCAGACCTTGGGTGATACGCCCCAGGCCCGCCGAGTATTCCAGGCCGATACCTTCGGCAGCGCCACGTACCAGGCCGTTGGCCACCTGCGCCAGCAGCACGCCGGCCAGCAGCACCAGGGCCGCGCCGAACACCTTGGGCAAGTACAGGGCGAGCATGTCGAGGGTTGCCGAAACCCGCTCCAGGCCCAGCGATTCCGCGGCCGAGACCAGGAAAATGAGCAGCACGAACCAGTAGACGATCTTGCCGATCAGGGTCGAGATCGGCACCTGGATACCGCCCCGACCGAGCATTTTGGTGAGGCCGGTGCCGGCCATCAGGCGGTCCAGGCCAAATTTGGCCAACAGTTTGGACAGCAGCGTGTCGAGCAGCTTGGCCACCACGAAACCGAGCAGCACCACGACCAGCGCGCCGAACAGGTTGGGGATGAAGTTCGCTACCTTGGTCCAAAGGGCAGTCATCGCGGTGACCAGGCTCTGGGTCCAGAGATCGAGTTCCATATTCAATCGGCCTTATCTGCTTTGCTGCCGCTGGCAGCGTTGCGGGAAGAGTGTCGACGCACCGGCGCAACGTGCGCCGAGCCATTGTTCACGGCAATCAGCAGCGCCTGGCACCAGCGGCCAAGCAAGCTGAACAGATCACCCGCGCCAACCTGGCGGTTGGCGGTTTTCAGCACGCGACCCAGGCAAGCGGCGTCATCCCGGTCGTCCCGGTCATTGCCGGAGGGTGACGCCTTGAGCAGGTCGCGCAGGGATTCTTCAAACGGATCGTGCATGGGCACCTCGCGCAGTGTCAGCAAGAGACGAGATGGCCGGGCAACGGGTCACACATCCCGTTGGGACGAATGTTTCAAATTGCACAGCTATACCCACCGCAACCGCCGGAACAGCCACCACTGCCCCACGGCCAACCCCAGCACGACGATGCAGGCGAACAGGAAGCCCAAAGGGTTTTGCGCCCCGGGGATGCCGCCGACATTGATGCCCAGCAGCCCGGTGACAAAGCTCATGGGCAGGAAGATGCAGGTGATGATGCCAAAGCGGTACATGGTGCGGTTCATCCGCTCGCTGCGCCGCCGGTCCTCGCTTTCCAGCACCAGTGCAGCGCGTTCGCGGGCCAGCTCCAGCTCTTCGAGATAACGGATCAGGCTGTTGTTGAGTTCATTCCAGTAATCGGCGTCGGCATTGGCGAACCAGCTCCATTTGCTGCGCGACAACTGCGCGTAGATTTCCCGTTGCGGGGCGAGAAAGCGGCGCAAGCCAGCGGCGCGACGGCGGATCTGCTGCAGGCTGCCCTGTTCCGGGGTATACCGCTCGTCGGATTCAACCTTTTCTTCCTCCAGGTCGACCAGCTCGGCCAGGTCGCTGACCAGGCCCTGAACCTTTTCGGTCAGCAACTCACCCATCAACAGCAACAGTTCCGAGGCCGATTTCGGTCCCCTGCCCTGTTCCAGCAGCTGGAGAATTTCATCGCTGGCGCGCAACGGCCTCAGGCGCAGCGAGATAACCCGCTGCGCCTCGGCAAAGATGCGTACCGAAACCATGTCTTCGGGCTCGGCACCCGGGTTGAGGTTGACGCCCCGCAGGAACAGCAACAGCTGTTCGTCCGCCAAGGGCAGCAGGCGCGGCCGGGTGTTTTCCTCCAGCAGCAGCTCGCAGGCGAACTCGCTCAGGCCGCTGTCGTGCAACAGCCAGGTACGGGTTTGCGGATGGCTGCGGTCCCAGTGCAGCCACAGGCTCTGCTCCGGTTGCAGCTGCAGGTCATCCAGTTCGGTACGGGCAATCGAGCGCGCGCCGCCTTTGCCATCGAGCACCAGGGCATGCACCAGCCCCCACTGCGCGTTGTCTTCCTCCAGCATCAAAGCTCCATCAGCGCGTGCAGCGCATTACTCCGGCATTTTCAGCGGGCTCGGCGAAACCAGCACGCCATTGTTGTCGGCATATACATACTCGCCCGGACGGAAGGTTACCCCGGCGAAGGTCACCACCACGTTGAGATCGCCGATACCGCGTTTGTCAGTCTTCATGGGGTGACTGGCCAGGGCCTGCACGCCGACGTCGGTCTGGATCAGCACGTCGACATCACGCACACAGCCGTAGATCACCAAGCCTTCCCAACCGTTTTTTGCGGCTTTTTCGGCGAGCATGTCGCCGAGCAGCGCACGGCGTAGCGACCCCCCGCCATCGACTACCAGTACTTTGCCCTTGCCGTCGAGTTCAACCTGCTCCTTGACCAGCGAATTGTCCTCGAAACACTTGATGGTGACGATCTGACCACCGAACGAGTCGCGGCCACCAAAATTGCTGAACATCGGCTCCAGTACTTGTACCAGGTCCGGGTAGGCGTCACACAGGTCGGGCGTTACGTAATGCTGCATGGGAAGCTCCTGTCAGTCACAACGAAAGCGGGTATCGGCCAAGGCTACACCTTGGAGGCTGTCGCAGTCATCCGGGACCGGGCAGTCATTTGTATTCATCCTGTACCGGCCCACTCACGCGAGACCCGCGCCTGCACAGGAACACGCCGTTATCCAGGTGTAGGAGCGGGTTTACCCGCGAATACGGTGGCGGCGTCAACGGTGAACGGCGGAGGGAAATTGGCCAGCAGGGCCGGCCCTTTCGCGGGTAAACCCGCTCCTACGACGGCCTGTGTCCACCACCAATCTGTGTAGGAGCGGGTTCACCCGCGAAGAGGCCATGACAGGTGCAGCAAAGTCAGCTGGCAGGCACAGGTTCCGCAACCGCAGTGGACGCATGCACCGGCAGCAGCGGATTGCGCAGCCAGCGCTCCACCAGCGGCCACACCTGCACCTGCGCGGCCTTGCTCACCAGCATGTCGACATGCCCGAAGGCCTCGAAGCCCTCCTCACGCCCCAGCCGGAGGAACTGCTTGCGCTCGCCGCCCAACTGCTCGAACAGCTTGCGGCAGGCCCACACCGGGTCCTGGAAGTCCCCAGCGCCGGCCACCGCCAGCAGCGGCACATCCACCTCTGCCAGCCCCGCCCACCAATCGTGCTTTTTGTCGCCAAAGCGCCCGAACAGGCCGTGCCAGCGCATGCTCTCCAGGGCCAGGCCTATCGGCTCGTCTTCAGGCCCACGCTTGAAGCGTGGCCCGGATATCTGCCCCCAACGCTTGAGCACCAGCTTCGCACCCCAAGCCAGCGGTGGCACTTTCAACGGCCAATAGACACGGCTGATCTGGGTGCCGAACAACGCCACGCTGGCCACTTGCTCGGCAGCCAGAAAACCACCGCCCAGCGCAGCTACCAGGGTGGTGCCACCCAAGGAATGGCCAACCCAGTGCGGCGCCTGGCCCGACTGCTCGCGCACGAATGCGTTGATCAACGGCAGGTCATCACGGGCGTAGGCGGCAACGCTGTTGTGCTTCCAGTCCTGGTTACGCGGCGACAGGCCATGGCCGCGCATTTCCGGGATCCAGACATCGAAACCGGCGCGCGCAAGATAGGCACCCAGGCCAACCCCTTTGGGCGAATACCAGAAGCGCCGATTGGAAAAACTGCCGTGCAGGAGAATGACCGGCACGCCTTGGGCCTGACCCTGGTCGGCCAGCCCCAGACGGGTGATGGCGAGCTCGACGCTGGGGTCCGGGCCATTACCGGCCTTGATCCGATACACGTCTTCGCTGAGATCGCCGCGGCGCTCGGCACTGAGCAGGGCCACGGGGAATAGAGTGCTGCTGCTTTGCATAAGGTTGCTTGGTGCACAAAAAAGGGCGGGTTCCATTGCTGGAGCTCGCCCTGGAAAAAACCAGGCAAGAGGACGCCAGACGTCCCCCTGCGTTTTACAGCCTCAGGCCGCGCCTTGGCCTTCGGCCAGGAAGAACCAGGTCTCGAGTACCGAGTCCGGGTTCAGCGATACACTTTCGATGCCCTGTTCCATCAGCCACTTGGCAAGGTCCGGATGGTCCGATGGGCCTTGGCCGCAGATGCCGATGTACTTGCCGGCCTTGTTGCACGCGGCAATGGCGTTAGCCAGCAGCTTCTTCACCGCAGGATTTCGCTCGTCGAACAGGTGGGCAATGATGCCCGAGTCACGGTCCAGCCCCAGGGTCAGCTGGGTCAGGTCGTTGGAGCCGATCGAGAAGCCGTCGAAGTATTCCAGGAACTCTTCGGCGAGGATGGCGTTGGACGGCAGTTCGCACATCATGATCACGCGCAGGCCGTTGTCGCCGCGGGCCAGGCCGTTTTCTGCGAGCAGGTCGACAACCTGGCTGGCTTCGCCCAAGGTGCGCACGAACGGCACCATGATCTCGACGTTGGTCAGGCCCATCTCGTTGCGCACACGCTTCAGTGCACGGCACTCGAGCTCGAAGCAGTCACGGAACGATTCGCTGATGTAACGCGAAGCACCGCGGAAGCCCAGCATCGGGTTTTCTTCTTCCGGCTCGTACAGCTTGCCGCCGATCAGGTTGGCGTACTCGTTGGACTTGAAGTCCGACAGGCGCACGATGACCTTTTTCGGGTAGAAGGCCGCCGCCAGGGTGCTGATGCCTTCTACCAGCTTCTCGACGTAGAAGCCGACCGGGTCGTTGTAGCCGGCGATGCGCTTGTCGACGCTGTCTTTCAGGTCGGCAGGCAGGCCCGCATAGTTCAGCAGCGCCTTGGGGTGCACGCCGATCATACGGTTGATGATGAACTCCAGGCGTGCCAGACCGACACCGGCGTTGGGCAACTGGGCGAAGTCGAAGGCGCGGTCCGGGTTGCCGACGTTCATCATGATCTTGAACGGCAGTTCCGGCATGGCATCGACCGAGTTTTGCTTGATGTCGAAGCCCAGCTCACCTTCGAAGATGAAGCCGGTATCGCCTTCGGCACAGGAAACGGTCACGCCCTGGCCGTCTTTCAGTACCTGGGTAGCATTACCGCAACCGACTACCGCCGGAATACCCAGCTCACGGGCGATGATCGCCGCGTGGCAGGTACGGCCACCGCGGTTGGTGACGATGGCACTGGCGCGCTTCATCACCGGTTCCCAGTCCGGGTCGGTCATGTCGGAGACCAGCACGTCGCCCGGCTGGACCTTGTCCATTTCCGATACGTCGTTGATGACACGAACCTTGCCAGCGCCGATACGTTGGCCAATGGCACGGCCTTCGACCAGCACGGTGCCTTTCTCTTTGAGCAGGTAGCGTTCCATGACGTTGGCGCTGGAACGGCTCTTCACCGTTTCAGGGCGGGCCTGGACGATGTACAGCTTGCCGTCGTCACCGTCCTTGGCCCACTCGATGTCCATCGGGCGCTGGTAGTGCTGTTCGATGATCATGGCCTGCTTGGCCAGCTCGCTGACCTCGGCATCGGTCAGGCAGAAGCGTGCGCGCTCGGCGCGGTCGACTTCGACGGTCTTGACCGAACGGCCGGCCTTGGCTTCGTCGCCATAGACCATCTTGATCGCCTTGCTGCCCAGGTTGCGGCGCAGGATGGCCGGACGGCCGGCCTGCAGGGTGTTCTTGTGCACGTAGAATTCGTCAGGGTTGACTGCACCCTGTACGACGGTTTCGCCCAGGCCATAGGCACCAGTGATGAATACCACATCGCGGAAGCCCGACTCGGTGTCGAGGGTGAACATGACGCCGGCGGTGCCGGTTTCGGAGCGGACCATGCGCTGCACACCGGCAGACAGGGCAACCAGCTTGTGATCGAAGCCCTGGTGCACGCGGTAGGCGATGGCGCGGTCGTTGAACAGCGAAGCGAACACTTCCTTGGCCGCGCGGATCACGTTATCGACGCCGCGGATGTTGAGGAAGGTTTCCTGCTGGCCGGCGAACGAGGCGTCCGGCAGGTCTTCGGCGGTAGCCGAGGAACGCACGGCAACGGCCATGTTGTCATTGCCGGCGGCCATTTCGGCGAAGGCCGTACGGATTTCCGAATCCAGACGTGGCGGGAATTCGGCTTCCATGACCCACTGGCGAATCTGCGCGCCGGTCTTGGTCAGGGCGTTGATGTCATCTACGTCCAGTGCGTCGAGCGCAGCGTGAATCCTGTCGTTCAGACCACTCTGTTCGAGAAAATCGCGGTACGCCTGCGCCGTAGTGGCAAAGCCGCCCGGCACCGATACACCAGCACCGGCAAGGTTGCTGATCATCTCGCCCAGGGATGCGTTCTTGCCCCCCACATGCTCCACATCATGGACGCCGAGCTTATCGAGGGAAACTACGTACTCTACCAAGGTGATCTCTCCACTAACTGTGTTGGAAAAGCTCAAAAGGCGCCCGCCTGTCTTCTTTGACTTGGCCGGGCGTTTGTGGCCTGTACCTGGA
Source organism: Pseudomonas sp. FYR_5 (assembly GCF_043106315.1). NCBI lineage: Bacteria > Pseudomonadati > Pseudomonadota > Gammaproteobacteria > Pseudomonadales > Pseudomonadaceae > Pseudomonas > Pseudomonas sp. FYR_5. Next base: position 33,890 of record NZ_JBICMK010000040.1, read on the forward strand.
AAATAGGCTCTGCAAATGTGGCAGAATGTCGACAGCCGCATTCGGCAAACCGAACTTATCATATCCAAGAATCGTCATCAGCTTAAGGCCCAGATCGCAAATGAAACGAACCGCGTTCTTCATCTCCGACGGCACGGGTATCACTGCCGAAACCCTGGGCCAGAGTTTGCTCGCGCAATTCGAGAGCATTCCCTTCAACAAATTCACCCGTCCTTACATCGATTCACCGGACAAAGCGCGGGCCATGGTCCAGCAAATCAACGCTGCGGCCGAGCGGGATGGGGTCCGTCCGATCATCTTCGACACCATCGTCAACCAGGACATCCGCGAGATCCTGGCGACCTCGAATGGCTTCATGATCGACATCTTTTCTTCGTTTTTATCCCCACTTGAGCAGGAATTGATTGCCCATTCGTCGTATTCCGTGGGCAAATCCCACTCGATCGGCGGCAATTCCAACTACATGGAACGCATCGAGGCGGTGAATTTCGCCCTGGATAACGACGACGGTGCACGCACCCACTACTACGACAAAGCCGACCTGATTCTGGTTGGCGTTTCGCGTTGCGGCAAGACCCCAACCTGCCTTTACATGGCCATGCAGTTCGGCATCCGTGCCGCCAACTACCCGCTGACCGAGGACGACATGGAGCGCCTGCAACTGCCGGCGGTGCTGAAAAAGCACCACAACAAGCTGTTCGGCCTGACCATCGACCCCGACCGCCTCACCGCCATCCGCCACGAGCGCAAGCCCAACAGCCGCTATTCCAGCTTTGCCCAGTGCGAGTTCGAAGTACGTGAAGTGGAAAGCCTGTTCCGCCGGGAGAACATTCCCAACATCAATTCCACGCATTTTTCGGTGGAAGAAATTTCCGCCAAGATCCTGGTCGAAAAAGGCGTGGAGAGGCGGTTCAAGTAAACCTGTCCGGGCCCGCTCCCCTGTAGGAGCGGGTTCACCCACGAAAGGGCCAGCCCAGGCATACAAAAAAGCCCCGGCATCACTGCCGGGGCTTTGTTTTACCTCACTACAAGGCTCAGGACGGCACCACGGCTGCCTGCCCACTCATGGCCAGGTCGACCAGCTCGCGGTTGGCCACCGCGTACATCGCATAGTCAATACCCGTGGCATTGCGCAGGTCGTCGAGCATGGCGCGCCAGCGTTCCACCATTCCCCGGTGCTGCTCTGCCCACAGCGCCACACGAGCATCCATGTCTTCCGGTGCATCGACCATCTGCAGGACCGAAATGGTGATCGCCCGCTGCTGCAAGTCGATATCGTCGCGGAATGCCTCGCGGGCCAGCGCCTGCCAGTTGTTTTCCACCGGCAGGTTGCTGATTTCCTGCAGGTACCAGGTCAGGTCCAGCGCGCTGCCCACGGCGAAGAATGCCTTGGCCACCTGCGCCGGCTCATGGCCGGTAACGTCGGCCGCTTCAATGATCGGCAGCAGGGTGTACAGGTGGCTGGTACCTGCCACCATACGCGCCAGCAACTCCGGCACACCGGCCTCGACAAAGCCCTGGTAGCGCACCATCCAGCGTTCGCGGGTGGGGCCTTCGAGCAGCTCATCAAGTTTCAGACCCAACTGCGCGATCTTCGGCCCGAAGTGCGCGGTATCGCGCCCAGCGTCCTGTTCGTTACGGCGGCTACGCAGGAACCAGCGGGTGGCACGGCGGCCCAGGCGCATCAGCTCGTCCATCAGGGTGAGCTGGATTTCTGCTGGTACCTGATAGTCCAGTGCCTCGATCTGGCGGAACCAGTGCGGCAGGTGGAAGATGTCGCGCACGATCACATAAGCGCCGGCCACGTTGGCCGGGCTCATGCCGGTCGACTCCTTCAGGCGCTGGACGAAGGTGATACCCATGTTGTTGACCAGGTCGTTGGCGATCTGGGTGCTGACAATTTCGCGCTTCAGGCGGTGGCGGCGCATGGCCTCGGCGAACTTGCTGACCAGGGACGGCGGGAAAGCGGTGTCCATGTCACGGGTCAGGTAGTCGTCGTCCGGCACCAGCGACTTGAGCAGTTGCTCCTTGAGGTCGATCTTGCTGTACGAGATCAGCACCGACAGCTCGGCGCGGGTCAGGCCCTGACCGGCAGCCAGACGTTCGGCCAACTGCTCTTCGGACGGCAGGAATTCGATGGCGCGGTCCAGCTTGCCACGCGCCTCGAGGTCGGCCATCAGGCGCTTGTACTCGGCAATCCGCTCGCGGGCGCGGCGGGCGGCCAACGACAGCGCCTGGGTCTGCTTGTAGTTGTTACCCAGCACCAGGCCGGCCACTTCGTCGGTCATGCTGCCCAGCAGCTGGTTGCGCTGCTTCTCGGTCATGTCGCCACCCTGCACCACTTCGTTGAGCAGGATCTTGATGTTGACCTCGTGGTCGGAGCAGTCCACGCCGCCGGCGTTGTCGATGAAGTCGGTGTTGGTGGCGCCGCCGTTCAGGCCGAACTCGACCCGGCCGAGCTGGGTCATGCCCAGGTTGCCACCCTCGCCCACCACCTTGCAGCGCAGTTCGTTACCGTTGACCCGCAGCGCATCGTTGGCCTTGTCGCCCACATCGGCGTGGCTTTCAGTGCTGGCCTTCACGTAGGTTCCGATGCCGCCGTTCCACAGCAAGTCCACCGGGGCCTTGAGCAGCGCGTTCAGCAGCTCGGTCGGGGTCAGGCGGTCGGCTTCGATGGCGAAGCGCTCCTTCATCTGCGCACTGATGGCGATGCTCTTGGCACTGCGCGGGAAGATCCCGCCGCCTTCGGACATGATGCTGGTGTCGTAGTCGCTCCAGGCCGAACGCGGCAGATCGAACAAACGCTTGCGCTCGGCAAAGCTGGCGGCTGGCTCGGGGTTGGGGTCGATGAAGATATGCAGGTGGTTGAACGCTGCCACCAGTTGCAGTTTGTCGGACATCAGCAGGCCATTGCCGAACACGTCGCCCGCCATGTCGCCCACCCCGATGACGGTGATCGGGTCTTCCTGCACGTTGATGCCACGCTCGCGGAAGTGACGCTGTACGCCCACCCAGGCGCCGCGTGCGGTAATGCCCATTTTCTTGTGGTCGTAACCGGCCGAGCCGCCCGAGGCAAAGGCGTCGCCGAGCCAGAAGCCGTAGTCGATGGCAATGCCGTTGGCGATGTCGGAGAACGTCGCGGTGCCTTTGTCGGCCGCCACCACCAGGTACGGGTCGTCATCGTCATGACGCACCACGTTGGCCGGCGGCACCACGCCACCGTCCTTGAGGTTGTCGGTGATGTCGAGCAGGCCGGAAATGAAGATGCGATAGCACGCCACGCCTTCGGCGGCAATCTCGTCACGGCTACCGCCAATCGGCAGACGTCGTGGCAGGAAGCCGCCCTTGGCGCCGACCGGCACGATGACCGAGTTTTTCACTTGTTGGGCTTTGACCAGGCCCAGCACTTCGGTGCGGAAGTCTTCTTCCCGGTCGGACCAGCGCAAGCCGCCACGGGCGACGTTGCCAAAGCGCAGGTGCACGCCCTCGACGCGTGGCGAATAGACGAATATCTCGAACTTTGGCACCGGTTTGGGCAGTTCGGGGATCAGCTTGGGGTTGAACTTGAAGCTGAAGTACGACTTGTTCTGGCCGTTTGCGTCGGGCTGGTAGAAGTTGGTACGCAGGGTGGCCTTGATCAGGTCCAGGTAGCGCCGCAGGATGCGGTCTTCGTTGAGCACCTGAACGTCGTCCAGCGCAGCCAGAATGGCCTGCTCCAGGCGCTGCTGCTTGTCGTCAAGGTCGTCCTGGGTGAGCTTGCGTGCCAAGTAGAAGCGGGTCTTGAACAACCGGGTCAGCTCGCGCGCGATATCGGTGTGGTTGTTCAGGGTACTGGCGATGTAACCCAGGTCGAAGCCCAGGCGAATCTGCTTCAGGTAACGGGCGTAAGCGCGCAGCAGGGCCACGTCGCGCCATGGCAGGCCGGCAGTCAGTACCAGGCGGTTGAAGGCGTCGTTCTCGGCGTCACCACGGACGATGTGGATGAAAGCGTCCTGCAGGGTGTCGTTGAGTTGCTGGATCTCCAGGCTCAGGCCTTCGCTGTAGGTGAAGGCGAAGTCGTGAATCCAGTATTCCCGGCCATTGGCATGGCGCAGGCGATACGGGAACTCGCCGAGCACGCGCAGGCCAAGGTTTTCCAGAATCGGCAGCACATCGGACAGCGCCAGCGGGGTGTCGGCGTGGTACAGCTTGCAGTGCAGCGTGCGCTCGCCAACCTGGGTCAATGGTTGGTAGAAGCTCATTGCCAGCGGCTTGCTTTCCGACAGGCTCAACACATGCTGCAGGTCGACCACCGCCGAGTGTGCAGCGAAGCGCTCGCGGTACCCGGCCGGGAAGCCTTTGGGGAACTCGGCAAGGATGTTGGTGCCCTGGGCTTCGCCGAAGTTCTCTACCACCAGTGCCGAGTAATCGTCATGCCACGAGCGGCAGGCCTGGATGACTTCGCGTTCCAGCTGCTGCGGGTCGATGTCGATGCGGTTCTTGGGGTCGACCCGCAGAATCAGTTGCACACGGGCCAGAACCGATTCGGAGAAGAAGGTCCAGAACTCGCAGTCGCTGGCCTTCAGACGCTCCATCAGCACCTGCTGGATCTTCTGCCGCACTTCGGTGGAGTAGATTTCCCGCGGGACGTAGGCCAGGCAGTAGCAGAAGCGGCCGTACGGATCTTTGCGCAGGAACACGCGGATCTTGTTGCGCTCCTGGATCTGCACGATTGCCATGACTGTGCTGAACAGCTCGTCGATCGGCGTCTGGAACAGGTCGTCGCGCGGCAGCACTTCCAGCACCTGGGCCAGTTCCTTGCCCAGGTGGGCCTTGGGATCGAAGCCCGAACGGCGCTCGACTTCGGCCACCTTCACGCGGATGTACGGAATGGCATGCACGCTTTCGCCATACACCGACGAGGTGTACAGCCCCATGAAGCGGTGCTCCTTGATCACCTTGCCATCGGCGTCCAGCTGACGGATCGACACGTAGTCCGGGTAGGCCGGGCGGTGCACGCGGCTGGGCAGCGCGGCCTTGGCGAACGACAGCAACAGCGGCTCGTTGAGGTAGGCCACGGCATAGTCTTCGATGCGCAGCTCTTCTGCCTTCAAACCCACGCGCAGGCGACGCGGCAAGCCGAGGAACGACTGCCCGTCGTAGACCATCTGGCCGCCATCGGCGTCGCCCTTGACGGTGAATTCTTCATAGCCCAGGAAGGTGAAGTGGTTATCCAGCAGCCACTCGAGGAAGGCCTTGACTTCGCCCTTCTCGTTTTGGGCAGGGCCAAAGGCAGTCTGCTCCACCTGCGCCACCACTTCACGCAGCTTGGCCTTCATCGGTTCGAAGTCGGCCACCACCACCCGTACCTCGGCCAGCACCTGCTCGATTTCGCGGGTCAGCACTGTCAGCTCGGCGGCGTTGGCGCAGCGGTCGATCTCCAGGTACATCAGTGACTCGTAGCACACGCCCTCGCCCTGGGTACCCTTGGGCAGCAGTTCCAACAGCTCGCCCTTGGCACCACGGCGCACGCTGAGTACGGTGGTTTGCAGGGTGTGGATGCTGTAGCCACGGCGATTGAGCTCGGTGCGCACCGAATCGACCAGGAACGGCAGGTCATGGTGCAGCACTTCGACCACGGTATGGGTCGACTGCCAGCCATTGCGTTCGTAATCAGGGTTGTACACCCGTACTTGCGGATATTCGGGGTCGAAACGCTCGATGATGCGCCAGGCTGACAGGGTGCAGCCGGCCAGGTCGGAAAGCCTGCGTTGGGTGAGTTCGTCCAGAGAGATGATGCCGAAGAACTGCTCGGCGAACAGCGCCACTTGTGGCAGGGACTGCTCGCTGATGTGCTGCGCCAGGGCCGCTTGCAGTTGATGCTGAAAGTCGGCTTTGCTGGCTGCGGTGAAGAACGCCATCTGTGGTACTCCGCTTGGGCTTTGTAATAATTGAAGCGTCGCTGCGTGCGCCGTGTACGGATCAACGATAGCCAACCCGTGGCATGGCGGACGGTAAAAAACCAGACGTTGAACGTGCGCAGGCACGCCCAGGGCTCGCCGAAGCTTAACGACTGATCGGTCATCTACGCTTGCAGCGCTGCGACAATTTCGGTCAAGGGGGGGTAACTTTACGTTTATGCCTGTACGCAAGACTGTCAGAATCCCCTTCCGTTTCCTTTGATTCGAGCCTGCTCATGCAAATCAACACCGCCCTGCTGTTCGCCACCCCTTGCGATGACGAGGAAGACAACATGGCGACCCTGTGTTGCCACAGCGACAAAGGTCAGATGTTCCTGCTTACCCGCTACCCGGACGAGGACACCGTCGACCTGACCCTGGATGATGAGCCGTCGACGCTGGATGGCCTTAAAGTGACCCTGAGCGCCAAGCGCCTGCTGATTGAAGTGGCGGCCGGTGACCGGGACGCGCTGAAGGGGGATGAAGTGCTGGAGATCAACCTGACCAGCGAGTTGAGTGACATGGATGAAGTGAAAGAAACCCTTGAAAACATCCTGGCCGGTACTGGAACCTTGGTCTGCGAGCTGTAGGAGCGGGTTTACCCGCGAAGCAGGTACAGCGGTGGGTGGCATGGAATCTGAGTGCCCCGGAAAGCCCTAGCCCAATGCTGCCTGCATTTCTTGCGCCTGCACCCGCAACGCCTCGCAAAACGGCTCCACCGCTGCCGATGCCGGCCGATGGTCCGGGCGTATCAGCATCACCTGATAGGGCACCGATACCCGTAACCGGCGGATCGGCAACCCGCTTTGCGCCGCCTCCAGCCCGCTCAGCGGGTTGATGATCGCCACCCCAAGGCCTTGCCTGACCATGGCGCACACCGACGCGGCACTGGTGGTCTCGATAACCGTGCGGCGGTTGACCCCGGCCGCACGAAAGTGCTGATCAAGACGCTGCCGGTAGGTATCCAGGCTGGCCAGGTTGATGAAATCGACCTCATGGAAATCACTCAGCTCCAGTTCAGCCTTCACCTGCAGCGGGTGATGCTCGGGCAACACGCACACCATGTTGGCACTGAACAGCAATTCTCCATACGCGCCACGCGGTATCTGTTCGACTTCAGTCAGGCCAAGGTCATGCTGCTGGGCAACCAGTGACTCCTCCAGCAAAGGCGACTCCTGCGCCAGAATGCTCACGCTCACGCCCCTGTGCTGCTGGTGAAAGCGCTGGCAAGCCTTGGGCAACAAGGTTTGCGAGAACAGCGGCAGGCAGGTGATGGCCAGCCGGCCCTGCTCGAAGTTGCGGATGGCCTGGGCAAAGCGATCGATCCGCTCCAGCCCGACGTAGGCGCGCTCGACCTCCTCGATCAGCAGCAACGCCTGGGCGGTGGCCACCAGGCGCCCTCCCTCGCGTTCGAACAGATTCAGGCCGGTCACTTGCTCCAACCGGGCCAACTCGCGGCTGACGGTGGGCTGCGAGGTGAACAGCAGGCGCGCGGCACCCGTGACACTGCCAGCGGCCATGATGGCGCGGAACACTTCGATGTGGCGGACGGACAGTTTCACGGCAAATACCCGAAGCGTTGACAATAGGTATATCAGATATGAATGGCTGGCAGAAGAATAGCTATTTTTCTGAATTCACCCTTTGGCTCATCCTCGTGGCCTTCCTTATACGAGTGACGCCACCATGACCGCACCCTTCACCCTCCTGGCCGAGGCTGTTCGCCAGCACGGCTCGCCGCTATGGGCATACGACACCCGCACCATCGCCGATCGCGTCGAGCAGTTGAACGTATTCGACACCGTACGTTTCGCCCAGAAAGCCAACCCGAACGTGCATGTGCTGCGCCTGATGCGCGCCCATGGCCTGGTGCTGGATGCAGTGTCGCTGGGTGAGATGGAGCGGGCCTTCGCCGCCGGCGCGAGCGTTGACGGTGACCCTGCCGGCGTGGTGCTGACCTGTGACGCACTGGACCGCCCCACCCTGGAGCGGGTGGTGGCCTCGAAGATCGAAGTCAACGCCGGCTCCATCGACATGCTGCGCCAACTGGGTGAACGCTCGCCCGGCCACCGCGTGTGGATCCGCATCAACCCAGGCTTCGGCCATGGCCACAGCCGCAAGACCAATACCGGCGGCGAAAACAGCAAGCATGGTATCTGGCACGAAGAACTGGACGAGGCGCTGGCGTGCATCAAGATCCATGGCCTGCACCTGGTGGGCGTGCACATGCACATTGGCTCCGGGGTGGATTACCAGCACCTGGAACAGGTGGCCCGCTCGATGATCGAGCTGATCGGCCGCCTGGGCGTGGACATCGAGGCGTTCTCCATCGGCGGTGGGCTTTCTACCCCTTACCGCAGCACCGACAAACCGGTCGACCTGCAGCGCTATGCGCAGACCTGGGCGATAGCGCGCAAGGAAATCGAAGCGCTGCTCGGCCACCCCGTGCGCATGGAAATCGAGCCAGGGCGCTTCCTGGTGGCCGAGTCGGGCTACCTGGTGGCCGAAGTGCGCGCTGTCAAGCAAGTGGGCCGCAATACCTTCGTCATGATCGACGCCGGCTTCAACGACCTGATGCGCCCGGCGATGTACGGCGCCTACCACGGCATGACCCTGCTCGATGCCAACGGTCAGCCGGTGGACCGCCCACGGCAGCCGACCGTGGTGGCCGGGCCGTTGTGTGAATCGGGTGACGTGTTCACTCAGAATGACCAGGAACTGACCCCGCAGGACCTGCCTCAGGCACAGGTAGGCGACCTGCTGGTGATCCACGATGCCGGCGCCTATGGCGCGTCGATGTCGTCGAACTACAACAGCCGGCCGCTGCTGCCGGAGTTTCTGATCGAGGGCGGGGAGTTGCGGATGATCCGCCGGCGGCAGACGGTGCAGGATCTGCTGAGCCTGGAGACCGACATCATCCCATGACCGCTTCCCGTAGTCCGCCCATATAGTGCTCCAGGCGACTACGCAGCCAACGCTCGGCCGGGTCGCTGTCGGTGGTGCTCAACCAGACCATGGCCAGCTCCAGTGCAGCAGTCTCGAACGGCAGCGTCTCGGCCTGCAGGTTGCCCCAACGCTCCATGCCTTGTGCGGCATAGTCCGGGCAGCAGGCCAGCAGGTCGGTACCGGCCAGAATCGCCGGCAGCGAACTGAACTGCGGCACCGACAACACCACCTTGCGTTCACGGCCGATGTCTTTCAACCAGTCGTCGACCACACCCTGGGTGTTGGCGGTCGGCGAAACCTGAACATGCGGGCGTTGACAAAACTCATCCAGCGAAAGCGGCGTGGTGGATTTGTCGGCCCGCACTACCCTGGCTTGCAGGGTGCGTAGCACCTTGCGTTTGGCATTGGCGGGCAGGCCCTTGGTCTGGCTGATACCCACCGTCACGTCGCCCGCCGCCAGCAGGTCCGGAATGCGCCAGTAGTCCACATGCTGCACGACCACCACCACGTTTGGCGCCTCCACCCGCAGCGCCCGCAACAGCGGCGGCAACAGGCCCGACTCGACATCATCGGACAAGCCGATGCGGAAGGTCATCTTGCTGGTCAGCGGGTCGAAATCATGGGTCATGCTGAGGGCGACGGACATCGCATCCAAGGCTGGCGTGAGGTACTTGATCACCTCTTCGGCCCTGGCCGAGGGCTCCATGCGGTTGCCCACTCGAACCAGCAACGGGTCGTTGAACATCGCACGCAACCTGGCCAGCGCGGCGCTGACCGTGGGTTGGGCGACGAACAGCTTCTCCGCGGCACGGGTGAGGTTGCGTTCCTGCATCAGCGCTTCGAACACCACCATCAGGTTGATATCGGCTTTGCGCAGTTCGTTGCGGTTCATGGGTGCTCCCGGGCCGTTCTTGTTGTTCGGGTTCAATTCCAGCATCGACATGCATCCTAGCCGAGTCGAAACCTGCACTGCACCCTACCCAATCGCCATTGCCCTCTACTGAGCGACCGGGGTAATCTTCCGCTTTCTTCCCTTCCGGCCTCCCCTGCCGTGCACCGCCCAGGCGTTGACTCGCGAAGCGGTCATTCATGATGCCGACACTTGCATGGCCGCCGCTCACTGGCGCGCCCATCCGCCATCAATGCACTCAGGATGACAACATGATCATTCGCCAAGGCATCGCTGCAGACTACCCGCAGCTGCTCGACATCTGGCTGCGCGCGGTTCGCGCGACGCACCACTTTCTGCAACCCTCCGACATCGACGCACTATTGCCACAGCTGCGCGACGTGTACTTCCCGGCCGTCGAGCTGTGGGTTGCGGTAGACACCGATGACCAGCCACTGGGCTTTATTGGCTTCAATGAAAACCATGTGGAAATGCTCTTCGTCGACCCAGCGCGCCACCGCCAGGGCATTGGCCGTGCATTGCTGGATTTCGGCCGCCAGTCACGCAGTGCGATGAGTGTCGATGTCAACGAGCAGAACCCACAGGCAACAGCGTTCTACCAGCACTATGGCTTCGTCCAGACTGGCCGTTCACCACTGGATGGCGAAGGTCGCCCGTTCCCCTTGCTGCACATGAGCCTGCCCACCCGGGCGTGAGCAGGAGGCACTGACCGCGATGGCCCGCAAAGCGAAGCCCCTACCGCCGTCCGACTGGGTCATCCGTAGTGCCCAACCGGGCGGTATCGAGCGTATCGAAGCCTGGTTCGGTAGCCACGGCTACGACCCGCATCGCCACGATACCTATTCGATCGGCCGTACGCTGGCCGGCGTGCAAAGCTTCCACTACAAGGGTTCGCTGCGCCACGGCATACCGGGCAACACGCTGGTGCTGCACCCGGACGAACAGCATGACGGCATGGCAGGCACCGACGCAGGCTTTCGCTACCGCATGGCCTACGTCGACCCGGCACTGATCCAGAACGTGCTGGGTGGTCAGCCTTTGCCCTTCATCGCTGGCGGGCTGTCCAGCGACCCGCGTCTGTACCACGCCAGCGAAGCGTTCGTACAGGCAGTGGACCACGCGCTGGAACCATTGGAAGAACAGGACGCCCTGTATGACCTGGCGATCGCCTTGCGGGCCGTCGGCGGCAAGCCGCGCGGGCGCAAGCGCCTGGATTACCAGGCAGCCGAACGCGCCCGAGCCTTCATCATGGAACACCTGCATGTGGGCATAACACTGGACATGCTGGAACAGGCCAGTGGCCGCGAACGCTGGAGCCTGTCGCGGGACTTTCGCACGCTGTACGGCACCAGCCCCTATCGCTTTGTCACCCTGCGCCGCCTCGACTGCTTGCGCCGAATGATCCTGGACGGCTTCACCTTGGTCGACGCCGCCATTGCCGCAGGCTTTCATGACCAGAGCCACATGACCCGGCACTTCACCCGCTGCTATGGCGTACCGCCGTTACGCTGGCTGGAGCGTTTGCGAGCGTCACGCTGAGTTACCGCAGGCGCCCGCGCACCCCGTGAGAACAGGCTTGCAGGATCGTACAAGAACCGGACTCGCCCGGAGCGATAGGCTGAACACTCCACTTTCCGAGGAACTGTCATGCCTGAATCCCGTCACCCACATCCCTCCCTGCCAGTGAACCTGGTCCACAAGGCAGCGCTTATCGAACAGCAATGGAGCCCCAGGGTCGTTGCCGAGATGAACGATTACCAGTTGAAGGTCGTGCGCATCGAAGGCGAATTCATCTGGCACGCGCACCCGGAGACCGACGAAGCATTCCTGGTGCTGGAAGGCACCCTGCGTATCGACCTGCCGGATGGCTGCGTGCATGTGAACCCCGGGGAACTCTATGTTGTGCCCCGCGGCGTCGAGCACCGGACCGCTGCGCAAGGCGAAGCGAAACTGATGATGATCGAACCGCGGGGCATTCTGAATACCGGTCATGAAGGGGGGAATCGCACAGCAGAGAGCGATGTCTGGATTTAACAACACTCACAACTTTCAAGCTGTAGTCGCTGACTTCACAGCAATAATTAACCATAAAAAATCGCCTTACAGCCATTTGTAACCATGGCAATTCGCTCGCAGCCCACACTTCGCAACCCGGCACAGGTTCGCCTCGATATAATTGGATCCAATAACGAGGGTGGCCTGCATGCAAGCACTGGAAAGGGACTACGGACACGGCGATGAAGTGGCCTGCCACTGCCACGCCGAAGACCAGCTGATCTACGCCGCCAGCGGCGTGATGCGGGTCAGCAGCGAAGGCGGCAGCTGGGTGATCCCCGGCGGGCATGCCTTGTGGATGCCCGCCGGGGTCAGCCATGCCATCCGCATGGAAGGCGTGGTCTGCATGCGCACCTTGCTGCTCGACGCACACATCGAACGCTGCCAGGTCATCGTCGTGTCCGGCCTGCTGCGCGAACTGATCCTGGCGGCGTCACGGGTGCTGAACCTGCGCGACGGTGCGCATGCTCGGGCGCTGATCCTGTACGAACTCGCCGCCGCCCGGCGCATCGATGCCTTCGTCCCGACGCCGCAGCACGCACGCCTGCGTGCCTGGTGCGAGCGCTTCCTGCAGGACCCGGCCCAGGACCTGACCCTGGAGCAATGCGGCGCACAACTGAACATGAGTGCCCGCAGTGTGGCCAGGCTGTTCCAGCGCGAGGTGGGCATGTCGTATGGCCAATGGCGCGCCCGTGCCCGGGTGATGCTCAGCCAGCAGTGCCTGGCCGATGGCAAGCCGATCCTGAACGTTGCGCTGGAGCACGGCTACCAGAGCGCCAGCGCCTTTACTGCCATGTTCAAGCGCATCCTCGGCTATGCGCCGAGTGATTGGCAAAACGGTACCGCGCGCGAGTACTGAGCCTCAGGTTGTCCCGCTTGCGCGCAGGGTTGTCCCGCTTGCGACAGCGACGCCCATGCAACCCTCGTTAACCTCGCATCACAACCTTTGAGCGACAATCGTGATGCCCTTACTGCACTCATTTCCCGGCCCTGCCCGGCTTGCCACAGCCCTCGGCATGCTTGCTGCACTCGCGGCGTGCGGCCACCAACCCACACCTGCCGAACCCGCTGTAGCGCTGCAGGCAGACCCGCTGGCGAACATGCCGGCCGGCGTCAGCAAACAGCCCCTGCCCGAACGCTGGTGGGCACTGTATCAAGACCCCCAACTCAATCGCTGGGTACAGCAAGCCCTGGCGCACAACCAAGGCCTGGCACAGGCCGAGGCCAACGTGCAGGCCATGCTGGCCGGCATCGGCGAGTTCGACGCCAGGCGCTGGCCGTCTACCGAGATGGGCGTTGCCGCTACCTATGGCAGGCGCGCCGATGACCAGACGCTGGCCGAGGCGACCGACAGCAACGCGCCGTCGCAATGGCAATTCAACCCGGGCATCGAACTGGCCTATCAGGTGGATATCTGGGGCCAGGTACGCGCCGCCATCCAACGTGCCAGGGTGCAAGCCGAAGCCAGCGCTGCGGCGCTAGACCTGGTGCGCCTGCAGGTGGTCGCCCAGACCACCCGCGCCTACATCGACCAGTGCACCTACGCGGCGCGCCTGGAGGCAGCGAAGCAGGCCTTGCAAACCCTCGACCACAGCGTGCAACTCCGCCAGCGTCAGCGCCAGGCCGGTGTGGCCACTGCCCTCGACAGCGAGCGCCTGCTGGGCTTGCGGGAACAGGTGCGTGCGCAACTGCCGATGCTCTCAGCCCGGCGGCAGATGGCGATTTACGAACTGAGCATGCTCAGTGGCCAGGCCTCGGTGGCCGAGGCCACGACCTGCGTAGCCATCCCCACGCTGTCGGTGCCGCTGCCGGCTGGCGATGGCTGGCATTTGCTCGAACGCCGGCCAGATGTGCGCCAGGCCGAACGGGAACTGCAGGCGGCCACCCTGGAGACCGACATCGTGCGGGCCGACCTTTACCCAAAGGTCAGCTTCGGCGCTTCGTTGACGTCTTCGGACCATCACCTTGCCAACCTCGGCGACAGCCGCGCGGTGATGTTCGGCATTGGCCCGCTGATCCGCTGGGAGTTTCCCAACCTGAAAGCCAACCGCGCACGGGTGAGCAAGGCCGAGGCATTGCAGCGGGCGCAGGTCGCCCGTTACCGCGGCGTAGCGCTGAGCGCGCTGAAAGACGTGCGCCAGGCACTGGCCCGCTACGACGGCGAGCGACAACGGTTGCAGGCGCTGGACGCAGCCCTGGCGCACAGCCAGCACAGCTTTGCCCTGGCCCAGGGTAACTACCGTGCCGGCACCGTGGACGGGCTGGCCCTGCTCGACAGCGAGCGCGAAATGATCAGCCTGCGGGCCAACCACACAGAAGCCCGAGGGCGCCTGGCGCAAGCGCAGGTAAACCTGTTCCGCGCGCTGGGCGGGCGGTGGTAGCGAGAAGCAAGACCAGCAGCGAGCACCGCCCACTGTAGGAGCGGGTTTACCCGCGAAGAATACACCGCGGTGGATGGCACGGGCTTCGCCCGTGTTCGCGGGCAAGCCCGCTCCCAATCGCGCCAGCTTTTAGAAATTGAGCAAGACAGTGGCTCCCACAACCGACAGCCAGCAGGCCCAATTCGAGATTGGAAACCAACCATGAATGTTGCCGTAGACAAACCCTCACCCGCCGAAACTGAACAGCGGCCGAGCGCTAAAACCCGTCGCCGCCTGGCAGTCATCGCCAGCGGCAGCCTGGCCGCAATCACCCTGCTGGCCTTCACCAGCTACTGGTTCAGCACCGGCCGCTATCTGGAAACCACCGACGATGCCTACGTCCGCGCCGACTGGGTGGCCCTGAGCCCACGCGTGGCGGGTTACGTAGCCGAGGTCGAGGTGGCTGACGACCAGCCGGTGAAAGCCGGCGATGTGCTGGTGCGCCTGCAAAACCGCGACTACCGCGCCCGCCTCGACCAGGCCCGGGCTGGTGTGACCGAGGCACAGGCGGCACTGGCCGCCGCCCAGGCCAGCCAACAGGTAGCGACCGAGCGCATCGACCAGCAACAGCAAGCCATCCTGCAGGCCGAGGCCGTCGTGCGCAGCGCCACCGCCGAACAGCGTCGCAGTGAACTGGATGTCCAACGCTACCGTGGCCTGGTGCGTGACGACGCAGCGACCGTGCAGCGCCTGGAAACCGCCAGTGCCCATGCCAGCCAGGCACAAGCCGCGCTGCAAGGTGCCCAGGCCGCGCTGCGCCAGCAACGCTCACAACTGGCCATGGCCAAGGCCCGGTCAGCCCAGGCCGAGGCCGAACTGCAACAACGGGCAGCGGCCCTGGCACGCGCCCAGGCCCACCAGCAGCTCGCCGAGCAGGACGAACAGGACACCGTGATCCGCGCGCCGATCACTGGCGTGGTCGGCCAGCGCCGCGTGCGCACCGGCCAGTACGTGGTGCCGGGCCAGCCGCTGTTGGCTGTGGTGCCCCTGCAGCAAGCCTATGTGGTGGCCAACTACAAGGAAACCCAACTGGCCCGCATGCGCCCCGGGCAACCGGTAGAAATACGGGTCGACAGCTTCGCCAGCCAGCCACTGCATGGCCATGTGGCCAGTTTTTCGCCAGCCTCGGGCAATGTCTTCGCCTTGCTGCCGTCGGACAACGCCACCGGCAACTTCACCAAGATCGTCCAGCGTTTCCCGGTGCGCATTTTGCTCGACAAACCGCTGGACGGCCCGCAGGTACTGCCCGGCATGTCAGTGGTCAGTACAGTCGACACACGCCCCGCAGAGGTCGCCGATGCGCACTGAGCAAACGGTCTCGCTGCGCGCCTGGGTAGCGGTGCTTGGCGGCCTGTTCGGCTGCTTCATGGCGGGCATGAACGTGCATGTCACCAGCGCCGCACTGCCAGAAATCCGCGGCTCGCTGGGTGCCAGCTTCGAGGAAGGCTCATGGATCTCCACCGCCTACCTGGTGGCGGAAATCGTGATGATTCCGCTGACGGCCTGGTTGGTGGACGTGTTCTCGCTGCGCCGGGTCATGTGGACCGGCTCGCTCATCTTTCTGATCGCCTCGGTGGCCTGCTCATGGGCGCCCAACCTGGAGGCGATGATCGTAATCCGGGTGATCCAGGGGGCTGCGGGCGCGGTGCTGATTCCCCTGTCGTTCCAGCTGATCATCACCGAACTGCCGGCCAGCAAGATGGCCATGGGCATGGCGCTGTTCAGCCTGGCCAACAGCGTGGCGCAGGCCGCCGGGCCGTCGATTGGCGGCTGGCTGACCGATGCCTATTCGTGGCGCTGGATCTTCTATCTGCAACTTTTCCCCGGCATTGCGCTGCTGTTGGCCATCGCCTGGTCGATCGAGGCCAAGCCGATGAAGCTCGAACTGTTACGCAAAGGTGATTGGCTGGGTATCGCGGCCATGGTGATCGGCCTGGGCGGCTTGCAGATCGTGCTGGAAGAAGGCGGCCGGCTGGACTGGTTCGGCTCGCCGCTCATCGTCGGCATGAGCGTGGTCGCCACCATTGCCTTGGTGGTGTTCGTGGTGACCCAGCTGTTCGGCCAGCGCGCGTTCATCAATCTGCGCTTGCTGGGGCACTACAACTTCGGCGTTGCCAGCGTGGCGATGTTCATCTTTGGCGCTGCCACGTTCGGCCTGGTGTTCCTGGTGCCCAACTACCTCTCGCAGTTGCAGGGGTTCAGCGCGCACGACGTGGGCGTAGCGCTGATCGCCTATGGCGTGGTGCAGTTGCTGCTGGCGCCGTTGATGCCCCGGCTGATGGGCTGGACCAGTGCCAAGTTCATGGTCGCCAGCGGCTTTTTGATCATGGCGCTGGGCTGCTGGCTGGGGGCCAGCCTGAGCGCCGACAGTGCCGACAACGTGATCATCCCGTCCACGGTGGTGCGTGGTATTGGCCAGCCTTTCATCATGGTTGCGTTATCGGTGCTGGCGGTGGCCGGGCTGGACAAGCGTGAAGCCGGCTCAGCCTCGGCGGTGTTCTCGATGTTGCGCAACCTGGGTGGCGCCATCGGCACGGCCGGGTTGACGCAACTGGTGGCGACCCGTGAACGCTTTCACAGTGAGCGCATTCACGAGCAGGTGACGCTGTTCGAGCCAAGCGTGCAGGCGCGCATCAACCAGACGGTGCAAAGCTGGCTGCCGCATCAGCAGCAAATGCTGGAAGCGTTGGCGGCGACCATTCGGCGAGAGGCTTACCTGATGGCCTACAGTGATGCGTTCTACCTGGCGTGCCTGGCATTGGTCGGGTGTGCCCTGGCAGCGCTGCTGCTCCGGGCCAGGCAGCAGCATTGACCTCTGTGGGCGGCCGGAGCGTTCGGCATTCGGCCGCTGTTACACTGTCAACCGATGAAATTGGCGAGCCCGAGCAAAGGTATGAACCCAACGCGCTACTCCACCGTGGCAAAGGACTTGATGCAAGCGATTGCCAGCGGCCGCTACCCGGTGGGCAGCCTGCTGCCGACCGAGTTCGAGCTGTGCGACCTTTACAATGTGAGCCGGCACACGGTGCGTGCCGCTATCGACCAGTTGCTCACCCAAGGGCTGGTGTCGCGGCGCAAGCGCGTGGGCACCCGGGTGGAGGCCAGCAGCCCACGCGGCGGCTATTCGCAATCGTTGGCCAGTGTGGCTGAGCTGGCGCACCTGGCGGACACCCAGCAGCGGGAAATCCAGGGCGTGCGCCACTTTGTCGCCGACCTGAGCGAGGCGGCGAGGCTGGGGCTGGTGCCGGGGGAGCATTACTTCTGCGTGTCGAGCATCCGCGTCGACCGGCAGCACGATTGCGCGCCGCTGTGCTGGACCGACGTGTATGCACAGCGCGACTACACCGCGGTCATCGAGCTGGCCCGCGAGCACCCTGACCAGCTGATTGCCGGCTTGATCGAGCAGCACTATGGCCGGGCAATCGCAGTGGTCGACCAGCAGGTACGCGCGGTGTTGCTGACAGCGGAAATGGCCCGGGTGCTGAAGGCCGAGGCGGGCTCGCCGGGGCTGAAGATCATCCGCCACTACCGCGAGGAAAATGGTGATTTGATGGCGGTTTCCGAGACCGTGCACCCGGATGACCGCTTTACCTTGGTCACCCAGATGCGCCGCGACCGCTCCCCCGCCTGAACCCGCTCGTACAGGGATGGTGCAACTTTCAGCCAATGAACAGGCCGTTGCCCCTAAAGCGCCCCCAGTTGCCTTTCAGCTTCGACCAACTGCCTCGCCCGCGCCGTGCTCACCCGGTGATCGCGTGCCAGCCAGGCGTAGATCGTCGGTAGCACGAACAAGGTGAACAAGGTCCCCACCAGCATCCCGCACACAATCACCACCCCCAACCCGAAACGGCTGTTGGCGCCGGCGCCGCTGGCGAACAGCAGTGGCAGCACGCCAAAAGTCATCGCCGCCGTGGTCATCAGCACTGGCCGCAAGCGTATTTGCGCCGCACGAACAATGGCGGCGGCACGATCGAGGTTGTCGCGCACCTGAATCTCGTTGGCGAACGCCACCATCAGGATGCCATGCTTGCTGATCAGGCCGATCAGCGTCACCAGGCCAATCTGCGTGTAGATGTTCAGCGTGGCCCAGCCCAGCGCCAGCGGCAGCAGCGCACCGCAGATCGACAGCGGCACGGTCACCAGAATGATCAGGGGGTCGATCAGGCTTTCGTACTGCGCCGCCAGCACCAGGTAGATTACTACCAGGGCGGCGAGAAATGCCCACATCAAGGCAAAGCCCTCCTGCACATACTGGCGCGATTCCGATTGCCAGTCGTGGCTGAAGCCCGGTGGCAGCTCGGCGGTGAGCTGTTCCAGAAATGCCACGGCGTTGCCCATCGATACACCCGGGGCCGGGATCGCCTGCAGGGTACTGGCGTTCTGCTGATCGAACTGCAACAGGCGGTTGGGTGCCACTTCGATATCCAGGCGCACTAACGTGGCCAGCGGCACCAGGCTGCCATCCTCGGCGCGCACATACTGGCGGCTCAGCGCCGCAGGCGTCAGGCGTTGGTCCTGGATACTCTGCGGGATCACGTCATAAGAGCGCCCGAACAGGGCGAAGCGGTTGAGGTACTGCTCGCCCACCAGTACGCCCAGCGACTCACCAATGGCCTGCATGCTGATGCCCAGGCTCGCCGCCTTGGCCCGGTCCACGCGTACCTTGACCACCGGGTTGTTGTAGTCGAGGTCGCTGTCCACCACGGCGAACAGGCCACTGTCGCGGGCGCGTTGCTTGAGCACTTCCATGGTCTGGAACAGCTCGGGGTAATCCTGGGCGCTGCGCAGCACCATCTGCACCGGCAGGCCACCGCTGGAGCCCGGCAGCGACGCGACCTGGAAGGCGAAGATGCTGCTGCCCTCGATATCCGCAACGGCCTGCTGCAACTGCGCCTGCACCTGTGCGGCGGAACGCTCGCGCGCCTGCCAGGCGCTGAGGTTGATGCCACCGAAACTGGCGGCCGGGCCGTCGGTGCCGTTGATGATCCAGGTGTCGGTGGTTTCGGCAATGGACTTCATTATCTGGTCGAGCTTCAGCGCGAAGCGTTCTGCGTATTCGAGGCTGGCATGCTGCGGCGACTTGATGGCGGTCAGCACCGCCGCCTGGTCCTCGGGCGGCGCCAGCTCGCGCTGTGGCAGCAGGTACAGCCAGGGCAGGCTCAGGCACACCAGCAACGCCACGCCGCCACTGATCCAACGGTGTGCCAGTGTGTAGGCCAGTACCCGTCCATAGGCCCCGCTCAGCGCACCAAACAACCGATCGGCGAGAGTGGCCATTGCGCCATGCTGCTGACCGGATTGCAGCAACAGCGAGCTCATCACCGGCGACAAGGTCAGCGCCACAATGCCGGACACGATTACCGCCCCCGCCAGGGTCAAGGCAAACTCACGGAACAGCGTGCCGGTCAGTCCGCCCATCAAGCCAATGGGCGCATACACCGCCGCCAGGGTCAGGGTCATGGCGATCACCGGCCCGGCAATTTCCCGCGCCCCGGCCAATGCTGCCGCGACCGGCGATTTGCCCTCCTCGATATGCCGGTGCACGTTTTCCACCACCACAATCGCATCGTCCACCACCAGGCCGATGGCCAGCACCATCGCCAGCAAGGTCAGCAGGTTGAGGCTGAAACCGAACATCAACATCAGGCCCGCGGCCCCCAGCATCGACAGCGGAATGGCCACCACCGCGATCAGCACGCTGCGCAGCGAACCCAGGCACAGCCAGATCACCAACACCACGATCAGCATCGCCTCCACCAAGGTGCGCAGCACTTCATGGATCGACGCATCGATGAAGCGTGCGGTTTCATAGGCCAGCGCCACTTTCACGCCAGGCGGCAAGGTCTGCTGGATCTGTGGCAGCAGTTGGCGAATTCCCTCGACGATCACCAGAGGGTTGCCGCTGGGCGTGGGGAACAGCCCCAGGTGCACGGCAGGTTTGCCGTCCATGGTGGCGCTGGTCTGCGTGGCCGCCGCACTCAGCTCGACAGTGCCGATATCGCGCAGGCGCACCAGGTCGGTGCCATCGTTGCGGATGATCAGCTCGCGGAAGTCTTCGACCCGGGTCAGGTCGGTGTCCACCTGGATATCGGCCAGCACGTACTGCCCGCGCACCTGGCCCGGCGTTGCCTGGTAGTTGTTGGCACGTACCGCCTGCGCCACGTCCGCCGCCGTCACCCCACGCCCGGCCATCTGCTCACTGTCCAGCCACAGGCGCATGGCCAGGCGCTGCCCGCCGAACGACTGCACCTTGGCCACGCCGTCGATACCGGAGAACTGCGGTTCCACCACCCGCGACAGGTAATCGCTCAGTTCCGGTATCGACAGGCTGTCGCTGGCAAACCCCACATAGGCCACGGCAGTGGAGTCGCCTGCCGACAGCTCCACCACCGGGTCGTAGGCTTTTTCCGGCAGGCGATAGCGCACCTGGTTGACCTTGGCCATGGTTTCGGCCAGCGCCTGGGTCGAATCGCGGTTGAGCACCATGCGCAAGGTGATCAGGCTGCGCCCCTGCTGCGACGACGAGGACAGGTAATCGATGCCTTCGACCGACGACACCGCCTGGGTGATCGGCTGCGTCACGAAACCCTGCATCAACTCGGCGGAGGCACCGGGGTACTCGGTGCTGATGGTAATGGTCGAGCTTTCCAGCAACGGGTACTGGCGGATTGGCAACTTGCCCATGGCAAACAGCCCCATCAGGATGATCAGGCTGCTGACCACCAGCGCCAGCACCGGGCGGCGCACGAAGACATCGGTAAACCTCACGACTGCCGCCCTCCCTGGCTGACCTGCAGGCTGTCCTGCGCCACTGGCTCGACCGGCATGCCATCACTCAGTTTCAGTTGGCCGGAAACCACCACCCGGTCACCGGGTGTCAGGCCGGAGGTAATCTCCACCCGCCCCTGCCAACGCTCACCGGTGGTTACCTGCACCCGGTTAACCCGGGTGCCATGCTGCGGGTCCTGGGTCGCGACAAATACCGTCTGCCCGTAGGCGGTGTAGGTGATCGCGGTTTCCGGCACGGCCAGCACGGTCGACGGCTGCGCAGCTTCCAGCCGCACGCCGGCGTACATACCCGGTTGCAACTGCCCTTGCGGGTTCGCCAAGGCCGCCTGTACCTGCACAAGGCGCGCTTTGCTGACCACCGGGTCGACCGCCACCACCCGGGCCTGGAAGTCTTGCCCACGCACCGCGTCCACCGTCAGTGCCAGCACTTGCCCGGCGTGCACTTCGGGGGCGGCCTGCTCGCCCAAGGCGAAGTTCACATGCAACTGGCTGATGTCGGCCAGGCTGACGATGGTCTCGCCAGCGCCCAGGTACTGCCCCTGATGCACACGGCGGATGCCGAGCTTGCCGGCAAACGGTGCACGAATGGCCTTCTGCGCGATCAGCGCCTCGACATGCTGCAGCTCACCGCGGGCCACGTCCACGGCAGTGGCGGCGTTGTCCAGCAGCTCTTGCGACACGGCATTCATCGCGCGCAGTTTGCGGCTACGCTGCAGCACCACGTCAGCGTTACGCAACCTGGCCTGCAACTGCACGCGCAGGGCCTGCTCGGGTGCGTCGTTGAGCTGCACCAGCAACTGCCCGGCCGCTACTGTCTGCCCCGACTCGAAGGCGATGCGGGTAATACGCCCTGCCATCTCGGCCGCCACCTGCACCTGGTTGACCGCCTCCAACTCCCCCGAAGCAAAGCGCTGCCGCGCCAGTTGCACCTGCTCGACCGTGGCCAGCGCCACCTTGGTCGCCGGCCACACCGCCGCGGCGGGTGGCGCCGAGCCGCTTCCCACCAGCGCATAGGCAGCGGCCAGCGCACCGGCAACAGCGCCAGCCCAGGCCAGTAACATCCGTTTGTTCATGCACAGCTCCGATCACAGGGAAAGCAGTTGCAGGAAAGATCGGGCAGGACTATAAGAGCTCAACTTAACTTGAGGTCAACAGGCATGGCAGCAGAATGTTGCTGGCACCCCCTGGCTGCTGATAGACGTTGAGGTGGTAGCGCGAGGCAATCACGACATCGTTAAACCGGAATCACCTGACAATTTTATCAGTGTCGAACTTGTGGCCTGTGAGGCACACTCATACCTCCTTCAGCTTGGGTTCCTCAAGACCATGTCTACAGACACTTACTCCAGGCATATATCAAAACGCGTGCCAAACAACTACTTGCCCTATGGCTATCGAAACGCCGAAAAGCAGCCGATCGGAATCTTAGGCTACAATGGCGAGCCTCTATCTATCCTGAGGGAATGCTACGCCCTCGGTAATGGACACCGAATCTATAGCCCCCGTTTGATGCGATTCATAAGCGCAGACACACTGAGCCCTTTTTATCGTGGCGGTCTAAATTGCTATGCCTACTGCCTGAACGACCCAATCAATGCAACAGACCCTAGCGGAAAATCCCGATTCAAGACGGCGGGCACTGTAGCCTTGGCAGCGGTCAAATTTAAGAAAAATCTTTCATCGAGGACAGAAAACACCAGTCACTGGAAAGCACTTGGCAACTGGTATGCCGATGAGTTGAGTGAGGACGTAAAGCTCGCAATCCAATCAATAAAAAATCAAACAACCCACATCACCCTGGTCGAAAACCCCGCCAGCTTATCCAGACTTAATGATTCTCAATTCAAACATAAATTTATCTTTACACGCGCTAAAAATTTCTTCATAGGCAGTTACAGCGCAGATGAACCCAGCCATCCAAGTATCGCCCATCTTGGTCAATGGATAACCGGAACCAAGAGTGACGTTGTCAGTGCAGGAAGCATCATGAAAGACGGCAACGGTTATACTTTAGACAGCTCTTCCGGACACTATATGCCTTCGGTTGAGCAGTTGAAACCCGCGCAAGCCCATCTTGAGTCGCTCGGTATAGCAGTAACGAGCTTGAGGGAGAATAAGCCTTCTAAAGGCTATGCAGCACGTCTCTAACGTGTTCGTGTTCGGCAACAAAGCTAATATCGGAGGCAGCGTATCCCGCGAACGATTGAGTCTCACCAACCTGCTCTTGTGCGTAGGTTGCGCCCTCGCGCACTAAAAAATTTGCCGGCGCCTTGGGTACTTCATCGGAATGTCCGCCTTGATCCCTGGCAGTGAAAGATCGGGCAGGACTGTAGGAGCTCACCTTACTTTGAAGCCTGCAGGCCTGGCAGCGAAAAGACGTCGAAACAGCACGAATGGCTAATGGGTAATCACTGATGCCAAGTGCCAGATCTGACGGAGTCAGAGATATGTCAACGCATAAAATTTCGACACCCCGTAAAAAACACGATCCGGCCATTGCACCCCGTTCGGAAAGTCAGGCCCGTGACCAACATGGCGCCGCACGAACACCCACGGACCCAACAACAGGCCAGCCAGTAAACTACACACCCTATGGGTTTCGAAACGCCAATGCGAAGCCGACCGGAGCAGAGGGGTTCAATGGTGAATTTTACATTTCTGCGCTGAACGGTTACGCACTCGGAAACGGGTACCGAATATTCATCCCACGCTTGATGCGATTCATCAGCCCAGACAACCAAAGCCCTTTCCTCAAAGGCGGCATCAACGCCTATGCCTACTGCCTGAACGACCCTGTCAACGCACAAGACCCTAGCGGAAAAAACGCAATCAATACATTAGTTCAGACCGCTATCAAGATAGGCAAGACTTATAGCAAACGATTCAAACCTTCCAATACGGGACACCTACTTTCTAACAACCAAGCCAAACACCTTAAAATCGAACTCAAGGATGCCAAAAGCTTTATAAGCAAGGGTATCGTAGACATCAATATTATCAACGACAACAATAGCGCCAAAAAAATCAGCCCATCACTCATTTACAAATACACACTCATAAATGAAGGAGACGAAACGACCCTGGTAGTCTTCGGTGCCTCTACTGACGCCCTCTTGAATACTCACGCCAGCGGCGCTGAAATGTGGAATTTCAACGCCAGCAATAACGTTAGCGCTGCGGGTTATATCGCCTATGAGAAGGGGGTGTTTATTGTCGACGACTGGTCCGGCCACTATCAGCCTGAGCCCTGGCGCATGGCGCTCGTAAAAGCCTACCTGGAAGGGTTGGGCTATGAGGTGAGAACCGTGCGTCGTGGCTTTGGGTAGCGTGCGCAACGGCTGGAAGGTAATGGGCAAAGGCGAATACCTTCGTGCAATACCCCAATGCCCCGAAAAAAGGTTGCGGCGCCGACCGGGCAGGCTTATAAAAGCTCAATTTAACTTTAGGTCTAACACGTATGGCAGCAGATAACACACGGATGCTCACAGTGGGTGAAGTGGCCAAGCGCAGCGGCGTGGCGGTGTCTGCCCTGCACTTCTACGAAACCAAGGGGCTGATCGCCAGCGTCCGCACGGCAGGCAACCAGCGCCGCTATCCCTCGCTGGTGCTGCGTACCCTGGCGATCATCAAGGTAGCCCAGCGCACGGGAATTCCGCTTGAGGAAATCAAACAGGCCTTCAGCCGTTATGCCCCCAACAGCAAGCTCACGGCAGCACAATGGAGCGAGATGTCCACGGCCTGGCGCGAAGACCTGAATGCCCGCATTCGCACACTGGAAGCACTGCGCGACAGCCTGGACAACTGCATTGGCTGCGGTTGCCTGTCGCTTGAAGACTGCCCGCTGCGCAACCCCGAGGATGTGCTGGCCAAGGAAGGGACCGGGGCGCGGATCCTCGAGAAGAAGGCCCGCCAGGCTGCAGGCTTACCCTGTTCGTAACGGTCACAATGCTCGTTAAGGCCGTCTGGTTGTCTTCGAGCTTGCTTGCGGTGGAACCATTGCGACGCGCCACCACCCTAACCCTGTGCTGTTAACACTCAGTCGCTCACAGGAAGGAACAAAACCATCATGAAACGTGAACAGATCGAAGGTGTTGCTGAAAACCTCACAGGCAAGGCGCAAAGCGCCGTAGGCCGTCTGGTCGAAGACCCGGCGCTGGAGGCCGAAGGCGATGCGCGCCAGGCCGCAGGCCAGTTGACCAAGACCTACGGTAACACCCTGGACACCGTGTCTTCGTTCGTCAAGGAAAAGCCCTTCGCCGCACTGGCCATCACAGCCGCCGCCACACTGGTGGTCTCTCGCCTCCTGCGCCGCTGAACAGGGCACCGCAAGCAGGGCCTGGGCCGGGTGTGCGATCCGGCCCGCGCCATCACCAGATGGCGATATCGTAGGTAAGGTACAGGCGGTTGCTGTCGCGGCCGCGAGCGAAATCCGAACGATAGACATAGTTGCGAAGTTTCACGCCCAGACCTTTCAGTAGCCCGCCCTGCACCACGTAGGCAATCTCGGCGTCACGCTCCCATTCTTTGATGCCCTCGCCACCTGAACGGCCATTGTCACCACTCAGGTAGCGCGTCATGAAGGTCAGCCCCGGCACGCCGGCGGCCGCGAAGTTGTAGGCGTAGCTGGCCATCCAGGTTTTCTCTTCCTCCTCGATGAACTTGCCGATGCCGACGTTGCTGAACGAATAAACGGTCGCACCACTGATGTATGGCAAACCGGCATCTCCATCGAGCACCTGATAACCGGCCCCCAGGGTATGGCCGGAATGCGCATACGCCACCTGGCCACTGAACATGTGGTTGTCGATACCGCCGCCGTAGGCCGCCCCGCTGTCGCGGCTTTTGAAGTAGCGCAGGTCCGTGGTCAGTACTCCGCCGGCCAACGGCAGGTCATGTACCAGCCCGGCAAAATCCTGGCGATAGAAGTGCTCTAGCTGGCCATGGTAGACACTCAGGCGCAGTTGTTTGCTGACGGCATAGTCGGCACCGGCAAAGGTGAAGTCACCCGACTTGCCGCCCCCATGGCCATCCAGATAAATGCCGGTGCTGTTGGACGAGTCACGCTGCTTGAAGCGGTCAAGGTGCCCGGCCATCAGGGTCAGCCCGTCGATATCCGTGCTGGTCAGCTGAGTGCCCTGATAGGTCTGTGGCAGCACCCGCGCATCGTTGTAGACCAGCACCGGTGTCTTTGGCAGCAAGGTGCCGTGCTTGACCACGGTGCTGCCCAGGCGGGCTTTGGCCGTGACCCCGGCGCTGGCGAACTCATCCGCCGCACGGCCATCGTCGTGCACCGGCAACAACCCGGTACCGCTGCGCCCGCGGCCGGAATCAAGGCGTACGCCCAGCAGGCCCAGTGCATCGAGCCCCACACCTAACTTACCGTGGGTGAAACCTGACTGGTAGTCGAGCAGAAAGCCTTGAGCCCATTCCACCCGTTCGCTTTTGGCCGTGGCGGCAGCGCGGGCGCTCATACCCTGCTCGTCACGGAAATTCTCGTTGAAATACACGTTGCGCAACTGCAGCTTGAGCTTGCTGTCATCGACAAAACCGGAAGCGCCGGCAGCAGGTAGCCAGCCGCAAAGCAGGCCTAAGGTGGCCCCACGGAACACAGCTCGGGACATGATCGGTACTCTATTGTTGTTTTCGGAGTGAGCGTGAGTCGGGGCGCCTGGCAGCGCCCGATAATACTTAGACGAAGAAGGACAAGGCGCCCGTGAGCAACGCCAGCGCTGTGATCACCAGCGAGGTGAGCACGGCCCATTTCACCGTGGCCTTCTGGAAGTCACCGATATCCCGGTCGACCATGCCCACCAGCAACAAGGTGGAGGCCACCAGCGGGCTCATCAGGTGCACAGGCTGCCCCAGCACCGAGGCGCGGGCAATTTCCACCGGGTCGATGCCGTACGCGGCCGCGGCATTGGCCAGGATCGGCACAACGCCGAAGTAGTACGCGTCGTTGGACAGCACGAAGGTCAGCGGCATGCTGGTCAGCGCCACCACCAGCGGGAACCAGTGGCTCCACGCTTCCGGAATCCAGTCCACCAGCGTCTGGGCCAATGCATCGACCATCTTGGTACCCGAGAAAATACCGGCAAAGATGCCCGCGGCGAACACCAGCAGCACCACGGTCATGGCGTTGCCCGAATGGGCGAGGATGCGCTCTTTCTGCAAGTCCAGCTGCGGGTAGTTGATCATCAGCGCCGCGACGAAACCGATCATGAACAGGATGGCTGCGTGCATCAGCCCCAGCACCAGCGCGGTCATCACGGCGATCACCAGCACCAGGTTCACATAGGCAAGGCGCGGGCGCTTGTGCGGGTTGTCGCCGAGGATTTCCTTGATGTAGCAGTTGCCGCCACCAGACTCCAGGGCAATGTTGCCGATACGCCGGCGCTCGGCACGGCCCAGCAGGTAGGCGGTGAACACGACCCACGCCGCCCCACCGATGACGGTCGGCAACATCGGAATGAAGTACTCGGTCGCATCCAGGCCGAGCGCTGCAATGGCACGGGTGGCGGGACCACCCCACGGGCTCATGCCGCTCATGATGCTCAATGACAGCATCGATACGGTCGCCAGGATCATCGGGTTCATGCCGATGCGCTTGTACAGCGGCAGCATGGCGGCGCAGGTAATCATGTAGGTCGTGGTGCCGTCACCGTCCAGCGCCACCAGCAGCGATAGCAGGGCGGTGCCGATGGCGATCTTGATCGGGTCGCCATTCACCCGCTTGAGAATCTTGCGGATCAACGGGTCGAACAGGCCGGCGTCGATCATCAGGCCGAAGAACAGGATGGCGAACAGCAGCAGCGCGGCAGACGGTGCGACCATTTTCAGCCCTTCGAGCATCATCTTGCCCAGGTCTGGCGCGAAACCGCCAATAACGGCGAAAACAATCGGCACGATGGTAAGCGCGACGATAGGGGACAGGCGTTTACTCATGATCAGGTAGGTGAAGGTCACCACCATGATCAGGCCCAGAAGTGCGAGCATGGTTTGTTCTCTTGTTTTTATTGTCTGTGGCCACCTGCAGCGCAGACGGCCCCCTACCCCCCGGCAACGCATGGTGGGGGGCTGTGAAAAGCTTGAGGGTGTCGGGGCTCAGCCGTGGCGGCGCGGTTCGGCGACCCAGTCGGCTGTTTCAGCGACGGGGCTGACCACCGGCTCGCCATTCAGGCGGCTGTGCAGCGTCTGCCGGTCACAGGCGTTTTCCGACAGCGAAACCACCACCGTAGCCACTGCGTTGCTGGCAAGACTCGTCAGCGCACGGGCTTCCGACATGAAGC
The DNA here is from genome assembly GCF_043106315.1 of Pseudomonas sp. FYR_5. Lineage (NCBI taxonomy): Bacteria > Pseudomonadati > Pseudomonadota > Gammaproteobacteria > Pseudomonadales > Pseudomonadaceae > Pseudomonas > Pseudomonas sp. FYR_5. Next base: position 62,235 of record NZ_JBICMK010000040.1, read on the forward strand.
GGTCGACCCCGATCAACAGGGCCAGGCCGGCCAGGGGAATGTCGTGGATCACGGTGAGGGTCGAGGCCAAGGCCACGAAACCGCTGCCGGTGACACCTGCCGCGCCCTTGGAGGACAGCAACATGATCGCCAGCATGGTGACCACCTGGCCCAGGCTCAGGTCGATGTTGCAGGCCTGTGCGATGAACACGGCTGCCAACGACAGATAGATGGCAGTACCGTCCAGGTTGAACGAGTAACCAGTGGGCAGCACCAGCCCAACCACGCCTTTCTTGCACCCAAGCTTCTCGAGTTTCTCGAGCATTCGCGGCAGTACCGGCTCGGTTGAAGAAGTCCCCAGCACCACAAGGAACTCTTCGCGGAAATAGCGCAGCAGCTTCCACAGGCTGAAGCCATGGGCACGGCAGATGCCACCGAGCACCACCAGCACGAAGAACGCGCAGGCGATGTACAACGTCCCCACCAGCTTGGCCAGCGCGCCAAGGGACGTAATGCCGTACTGACCCACGGTAAATGCCAGTGCGCCAAAAGCGCCGACCGGGGCAAAGCGCATCAGGTAGCCGAAGATGCGGAACACCATGGTCGAGGCCGACTCCAGCACGTCCAGGACCGGCTTGCCTTTCTCGCCCATCGACGAAAGGGCGAACCCGCTGAGTACGGCGATGAACAGTACAGGCAAGACCTCACCCTTGTTGAAGGCACCTACGAAGGTGTCCGGGATGATGTGCATGAAGAAGTCCACCACGCTCAACTTGGCGGCCGACGCGGTGTACTGGCTCAGGCCCGCCGTGCTCAGGGTGGCAGGATCGATGTTCATGCCGGCACCTGGCTTGAACAGATAGACCGCCGCCAGTCCGATTACCAGGCTGACCACCGTCAGGCCCAGGAACAGCAGCAGGGTCTTGCTCATCAAGCGGCCCAGGGAACGCTTGTCGGTCATGCCGGCGATGCCGGTGACGATGGTGCAGAACACCACCGGCGCGATCATCATCTTGATCAGCTTGATGAACGCATCACCCAGCGGCTTGAGGGCCACGGCCTGTTGCGCCCAGAAGTGGCCGACCACCACGCCCAGCAGGACGGAGCAGAGAATCTGGAAATACAGCGATTTGGCGAGTCTCATGAGGCATCACCCATTGTTGAAATTGTGCGGATGCGCTTGTTACGAATGTGCAGGTCTGGATCGGTGCCTGGAACTACCCGGCCAACCTGCGGAATGTAGGGGCGTAGACGAAACCTGAGAAGAGCCGCCGGGCGGTTCGCACCACCGAAGCCTGGATCGTCTGGCCATCGGCTCCGCTGCGCGTCAGCGCAACATCGATGCCGCCACTGGGGTGCTCCAGGCGGACCTCGGCCAGTTGCTGCGCGCCTTCGCCCAACAGGTCGGCAATCACGGTGCCAGGGCTGACGCAGGCAGTCGCCAGCCCCACGGCGCCAGTGATCGCCAAGGCACGATGGCAGTTGTGCGGCATGAAATAGCGAACCTGCAGCGTGCCGTCGTAGCGCGGCTTGGACACCAGCACTGGCTTGGGGATGACCATGCCACTGACATCGCCCAGGCCCATGGCCTTTCCGGCCTTCAGCCGCAACGCTTCCAGGCGTTCGAGCAGCGCGCTGTCGGCGTCCAGCTGAGCCGGGGTTTCCGAGCCGCTTACCCCCAGCTGGCTGGCCTCCACCACCATCATCGGCATGGCCATGTCGATGCAGGTCACCGGCACGCCATCAATCACGTCCTGGGCCTTGCCCGTGGGGAACAGCTTGCCGGTCTTGCTGCCGACCGCGTCGAGGAAGGTCAGGTGCACCGGGGCGGCAGTGCCCGGTACCCCATCGATCGCCGTGCGGCCTTCGTAGCGCACGATACCGCCGGGCGTTTCGACCAGCGAATTGACGAAGGTGCCAGTGTTCAGGTTGCGAATGCGCACCAAGGTCTTGCCTTCCTGGCCTTTTACCAACCCCTGTTCGATGGCGAACGGCCCAACAGCACAGAGCATGTTGCCGCAGTTGGGGGCGGTATCGACCCGGCGCTGTGCGACCATGACCTGCACGAACAGGTAGTCGACGTCGGCGTCGGCGTGCAGTGACGGGCTGATGATCGCCACCTTGCTGGTCTGCGGGCTGCCGCCACCGATGCCGTCGATTTCCAGCTCATGGCCAGAGCCCATGAGGTTGATCAGCAACTCGTCGCGCTCGACCACATTGGCAGGCAGGTCCCAGGCGTGGAAGAACGGCCCTTTGGAGGTACCGCCGCGCATGAGTACGCAAGGAATTCGTTGCATGATTTCGCACTCTTGTTGATCAATGGACATCATTGATGCTGTGGGCAAAAGAGTGACAGGGATGGATAAATCAATCCAATGCAAATATCGTAGCTATTATTGCGATTTAAACATCAATAAAGCACCAGGCCAGTCGAAGGTTTTTTATGGAATATGAGCTGCAAGACATCAGATCTTTCGTGAAAATCGCCGAACTTGGCAGCTTTCATGAGGCCGCCGAAGCGCTTCACCTGTCCCAGCCGGCCCTGAGCCGGCGGATCAAGAAACTGGAGGAAGGCCTGGGCACCTCGCTACTGGAACGCACCACTCGCCGGGTCAGCCTGACCAGCGTGGGCCGCGACTTTCTGCCCAAGGCCAGGCGCCTGCTGGATGACTTTGAAGACTCGATCCTCAGCATCCGCGAACTGGCCGAGCGCCAGACCGGTCAGGTTACCCTCGCCTGCATTCCTACCGCGGCGTTCTACTTCCTGCCGTCGGTGATCCGCGATTACAACGAGCAATACCCGAAAATCCGCATTCGCCTGCTGGACCTTAGCGCCAACGACGGGCTCGAAGCCGTACTGCGCGGCGAGGCCGACTTCGGCATCAACATGATGAGTGGCCAGCACCCGGACATCGAGTTTGTCTCGCTGGTGCAGGAGCACTTTGTACTGGCCTGCCGGCGTGACCACCCACTGGCGAATCGTGCCTCCGTTACCTGGACAGAGCTGGCTGATTACCGCCTGATCGGCGTCGGCCGCCTGAGTGGCAACCGCATGCTGCTGGACCATGCGTTGTCCGGGCTCAACCTGCGGCCCAAGTGGTTCTACGAAGTGCAACACCTGTCCACGTCGCTGGGCATGGTCGAGGCCGGGCTGGGCGTGTCCGCCATGCCCAGCCTGGCCATGCCCAATGCCGACCACCCCACGCTGGTGAGCGTGCCGTTGATCGAGCCGCAAGTCACCCGCACGCTAGGGCTGGTGTACCGGCGCGGCGCATCGTTGTCGCCGGCTGCGGAAAAATTCGTTTCGATCCTGCTGCAGAAATGGCCAAATCGCTGAGGGAGCGGCGCGCCTGGCTTAGTCGTCCTTGCCCAGCATGTACCGGTCAAAATGCTCGATATGCTCATCGAGGTTGTCCTCGAGCATCATCCGGTACTGGTCGCAGAAGTACTTCAGAATCTCTTCCCGTGCCGCACCCAGTTCCGCGCCGCTCTTGAAGCTGCGGGCGCTCATCCAGGCGCTGAAGCGCGCTGCACCGAAGGTCAGCGAGGCGCTTACCTTGCCCAGGTCTTCGAACTTTTCGATCTGCTGGTTCGCCAGTTCGATGTGCGCATCGGCACGATCGTAAAAGGCCTGGTCGGTAGCTTGGGTCATTGGGGTTCACCTTGTTGCGCAATTCGCGCGGGAGGCCAAGCCTTGCATGTCACGGCGCATACGTGCAAGGCTGAAAAAGGGATCACCCATGACGAAAAGGAAGCAAAGCACCTCATGCTTGGAATCACACGTATCCATCGCTATTTGCGCCCACTGCCTGCGAAACCGACCGCAGCCAGTGGGCGTGAACTCAAGGCCAAACGCGCCACCCGCCTCGCCTCGAAGGTTGCCAACCTTCTCTGCACCCCCCGCTCCGCTCCGCCTTACCTCTGTGTCACCCCTGAGCGTCCCGCTGTCGAACGTGTGCCTCCGACCTGACTGCCTCCTCGGCAGCTCACACACCGTACTCGCCTGTTGCAGGCGGAGTGCCTGACGCAACGACAAGGGGCAACAGCCAATGCTTTTCTTTCACGGTAAACACATTTTCAGCGCCATCTTCGATATGGATGGCACCCTCTTCGACACCGAGCGCCTGCGCTTCAAGACACTCAAGCAAGCTTCTCTGGAAATCTTCGGCAAAGCGCTGAGCGAGCAGACCCTGATTGGCTCGCTGGGCCTGAGCGCAAAGAAGGCCGAGGCCCTTGCCAAGGCGCATAACGGCGACGACTTCCCGTACGCCGAAATCCGCCAACGCGCGGATGAACTTGAACTGGAGTACGTGCGCAATCACGGCGTACCGATCAAGCCCGGCCTGCTGGAGGTGCTGGAGCGCTTGCGCAAATCAGGCCTGACCATGGCGGTGGCCACTTCCAGCCGCCGTGCCATTGCCGAGGAATACCTGATCAACGCCAACGTGCTGAAGTACTTCGACATCACCGTTTGTGGCGATGAAGTCAGCCAAGGCAAACCCCACCCCGAGATTTTCCTGAAAGCCGCCCGCGCGCTCAATTGCGAGCCAGGCCAGTGCTTCATGGTCGAGGACTCGGAAAACGGCATGCTGTCGGCGATGCGTGCTGAAGGGCAGGCGATCCTGATCGAGGACATCAAGCCGCCTGCGCCGGAAATCAAGGCGGGCGCGCTAAAAGCCTACCGCAGCATGCATGAATTTCTCGCCGACCTGAGCGAGTGCGTACCCGACCTGGGCATGCCTGCATTGAGCGAGCCGTTTCCGGCCTCGATGAACCAGTTCAGCGTGGGCATTCATGGTTTCGGCGCCATCGGCGGCGGTTACCTGACACAGGTATTTTCCCATTGGGACGGCTACACCCGACCGCGTGAAATCATTGCCGCAACCCGCTCACGCATGCTGCGCGAAAGCGTCAGCGCCTTCGGCCGCTACAGCGTGCGCTACGGTGCCACGTCATTCGACCAGACCATCGACAACGTGCGCATGATCGACATGGACGATGACGACGCCGTCATCGGCATGTACACCACTGCCGAAATCATTGGCCTGAGCCTGCCCGAGCAGGCCATCAGAAGCCAGGCCAGGGTGATCGCCCAAGGCCTGCTGCAACGCTTCGAGCGCCGAGGCCGCGAGCTGACCCTGTTGATCGTGCTGAACAAGGTTGGCGGTGCGGCGTTCGTGCGGCGTCATGTGCAAGCCGAGTTGGCATTGCTGTGCCCGCCTGCGATCAGCGAGCAGGTTTTGCAGAAGACCCATTTCGCCGAAACGGTGGTCAGCCGTATCGTGTCCAAACTGGGCAACGACGCGCTGGTAAGGCAACTGCGCATCAAGTCGCAGATGTTCCAGAACAGCCTGGAAGACGAGCCTGCAAGCACCCGCAAGCCCTCGGCGCCGCTACCAGAGTACGAACGGCTGATCGGCCACTTCAGGCCCTTTGCACAGCCCAGCAGCGCCATGAGCCAGCTGCATCTGGTGCTGTTCAACAGCGAAGCCGACATGCCGCTTTACGCCGAGCGCGGCAGCGATCTTCTCGAACGCCTGCGCCAGGTGAAGACAGTCCCAGACATTGCCCAGATCCAGATCATCAAGAACCGCCTGTGGAACGGCCCGCACGCCATCGTGGCCTGGTACGCCAGCCTGCTGGGCCATGCCTGGGTCGGCCAGGGCATGGGCGATACGCGAGTGAGTGAACTGGCCGAGCGCCTGATTCGCCAGGAGGTCGCGCCTGCACTGGTGGCCGAATACCCACAGATGGCCGAGGTGGTCAGCCGCTTTGCCGAGGCATTCCTCGAGCGCTGCAAAACCTCGTTCAAAGACCCGTGTGCCCGGGTAGGCCGCGACCCCTTGCGCAAGCTGCAACGCAACGAACGCATCCTCAGCAGCATCGACCTTGCCCGCAAGCACGGTATTGCAACCCCAGCCCTGGCGTTTGGCGCCGGGCTCGCCATTCACCACGCCCTGAACTGCAGCGACAGCAAAGACCTGGAAAGCCAGGCAATCAGGCAGGTTTACCTGGATAACCAGGAAAGCGTCGAAGCCGTGCTCACCCATGCCAACAAACCGTTCCCCGGGTTGTGCCCCGTCAAGGACGCGGAACTGATCGCTGCCATCAGTGAAGGTTTCCGCCAATTGCCACAGCCGGCTTTGCGCCACGCGGTTGCTGTAGGCTCATAACCAGCCCTGGCCGGGACACTGTGGGCGCGGGTTGCGCCTGCGTCCCGGTCACCGCCATGGGCTGGCCCTGGGTACCGGCCTAAAGCACTTCGAACAGGCCTGCTGCGCCCATGCCGCCGCCCACGCACATCGTCACGACCACGTACTTCACCTTACGTCGCTTGCCCTCCAGCAAGGCATGGCCGACCATCCGCGCGCCGCTCATGCCGTAGGGGTGGCCGATAGCAATGGCACCGCCATTGACGTTCAGTTTCGCCGGGTCGATCTGCAACTGCCGGGCGCAATACAGCACCTGGCAGGCGAACGCCTCGTTCAGCTCCCATAGTCCGATATCGTCTACCGTCAGGCCCTGCTGGCGCAGTAGCTTGGGCACCGCCAACACCGGGCCGATACCCATTTCCTCGGGGGCAAGGCCAGCCACGGCGATACCGCGGTAAAGCCCCAGGGCTGCAGTGCCCGAGCGCGCCGCCAGCGCGCCCTCCATCAGCACGCAGGCACTGGCGCCATCGGACAACTGACTGGCATTGCCGGCCGTGACACAACCGCCTTCGACCACGGGCTTGAGCCCCTGCAGATCGGCCAGGGTCGTCGCCGGCCGGTTCCCTTCGTCCTGGGTCAGGCGCACCTCTTCATGGCTGACAACACCTGTCAGCTTGTCCACCACCTTCTTGCGTGCGATGACCGGCACGATTTCAGCGGCGAACAGCCCTGCCGCCTGCGCCGCCGCCGTGCGCTGCTGAGACTGCAGGGCGTAGACATCCTGCGCTTCGCGGCTTATGCCATAACGCCGGGCCACCCGTTCGGCCGTTTGCAACATCGGCATGTAGGCGTGCTCGCTCATGCGCAGCACCGCGGGGTCGTAAGCCTCACTGGCCAGTTGGTTGTGCACCTGCTGCACCAGGCTGATCTGCTCCTGGCCTGCGCCAATGGTCACCTGCATGCCATCAACCATGATCTGCTTCGCCGCCGTGGCAATGGCCATCAGGCCTGAAGCGCACTGGCGGTCGACGGTCTGACCGCTGACCGATTGGGGCAGGCCGGCGGCCAGCGCCGACAGCCGCCCCGGGTTGATCGCGGCAGTGCCGCTCTGCATGGCGGTCCCCAGCACCAGGTCATCGACCTGCGCCGGTTCGATGCCGGCACGTTCTACTGCGGCGCGGATAGCGACAGCCGTCATGCTGGGGGTTTTCAGGTCGTTGAAGGCGCCACGCATGGCTTTGCCGATAGGGGTGCGAGCAGTGGCGACGATCACGGCGTCTTTCATGATGGCTGTTCCTCAGGGGATAGGGGCTGCAGTTCGCTCAACACGTGCCGCAGGCAGTCCGGCACCGGCACCGGGCGCCGCCCTTCGCGGTCGACGAATACATGGACGAAGCGGCCGGTGGCGCAGGCCAATGGCTGACCGGCAAGGAACACGGCCAACTGATAGTGCACCGAGGTGTTGCCCAACCGGCTCACCGCAAGGCCCACTTCGACGTCATGCGGGAAGGCCACCGGCGCCTGGTAGTCGCAGGCGGAGCTGACCACCAGCGCGATCACCCTCCCCTGGTCGATATCCAACCCGCCCTGCCGCACCAGCAGGCGGTTCACGGCGCTGTCGAAAAAGCTGTAATAAACCACATTGTTCACGTGGCCATAGACATCGTTGTCGTGCCACCGGGTGGTGATGGGCGTGAAGTGCCGATAGTGTTCACGTTGCCGGAGGTGGCTCATCAGTAGGCTGCCTCATAGATGGCCAGCGCATCGGTCTGGGTGACTTCACGCGGGTTATTGACCAAAAGGCGTTGCTGTTGCATCGCGTCTTCGGCCAGCTGGCCAAGCCGATGACGTGGTATATCGGCGTCGCGCAGGCGGTCCGGTAACCCGCAGCGGCTGCTCAGCGCGGCCAGCTCGGCCACGAATTGTTCTGCCTGCTGGCGTTGATCGCCGGGCTGCAAACGGGCCCCCAGCAGCGGCACGGCCAGTTCGGCGTAGTCCACTGCCGCCACCGGCAGGTTGAAGCGCAGCACATGCGGCAACACCAGCGCGTTGGCCAGGCCATGGGGAACATGAAAGTGCCCACCCAGCGGATAGGCCAGGGCATGCACCGCCGCCACCGGTGCATTGGCAAAGGCCTGGCCGGCCAGGCAAGCCCCCAGCAGCATGGCCTGGCGGGCCTGCAGGTTGCCGCCGTTGTGCACAGCCTGGTCAAGGTTATCCGCCAGCAGCCGCAGCGCCTCACGGGCCAGCAGGCTGGACAGCGGGTTACGCTTGAGGCGGCTGGTATAGGCTTCGATGGCATGCACCATGGCGTCGATACCGGTAGCAGCAGTCACCGCCGCTGGCAGGCCGAGGGTGCAGACGGCGTCGAGCACTGCCAGGTCTGGCAACAGCAGCGGCGAAACAATGCCCATCTTGGTGGTGGCACCGGTGGTGACGATGGCGATCGGCGTCACCTCCGAACCGGTACCTGCCGTGGTGGGCACCTGGATCAACGGCAGCCGGCGGCCCTTGGCCTTGTCGATGCCGTACAGCTCGGCGATGGGCTGCGAACAGTCGCGGTGGGCCAGCAGCGCAACCAGCTTGGCCACATCCATCGAGCTGCCGCCGCCAAACCCCACCACCAGGTCGGCACCGATATGCCGGGCGCGCTGGACGGCCGCCAGCACGCATGCCTCGCTGGGGTCGGCCGTAACCTCACTGAAGATCGCCACGCCGACCTTGGTTGCCGTGAACCCCGGCAGCAGGTCATCGAGCATGCCTAGGCGGGCGATACCCGGGTCACTGACGATCAATACACGCTTGGCACCGCGCTCACGGCACAGGCCTGCAAGGCGCTGCACCGCGCCGGGTTCGCAGAGGATCTGCGCAGTGGTGGCAAAGCTGAAAGGCTGCATCGCACTCTCCTTGTTCGTGTGGTTTGCCGTGCGCTAGAACGCGAAATCGCTCGCCGGTAGCGCCATCAGGCAATCCGCGCCACCCAGCAGGGCCTCGCGGTGAGCAGTGGCGCGGGGCAGGATCCGCCGCCAGTAGAACGTTGCGGCGTCAAGCTTGGCCCTGTAGAAGGCTGTTTCCGCGCTGCCGGCGGCAAGCGTTGCTTGAGCGCGCACAGCCGCTTGCAACCACATCGCCGCCAACAGCACGTAGGCCGAGTAGGCAAGAAAATCAACCGACACTGCCCCTGACTCCTGAGGGTCGCGTTGACAGGCCTCGACCACATGGCCGGACAAGGCGCGCCACTCCTCCAAACGTTGCCCCACGGCGGTCGCCATGGCCTGCAGGCCGCCGAGCGCATTGGCAGCCCTGACGTGCAGCGCCATTTCGTCGATCAGCAGATTGAGCTCGGCCCCGCCGTCCCCCAGGACCTTGCGGCGTATCAGGTCGAGGGCCTGTATGCCGTTGGTGCCTTCATAAAGCTGGGTGATGCGGCTATCGCGCATCAACTGCTCCATGCCCCACTCGCGGATGTAGCCGTGGCCGCCATACACCTGCACCCCAAGGCTGGCGACCTCCTGACCGACGTCGGTGAAGAACGCCTTGACGATAGGGATCAGCAACGCCGCCCGCCGGGCTGCCGCCTGGCGCGCCGGTGCACTTTTCGCAGCGTGCTCCAGGTCCAGTTGCCGAGCGGTGTAGATGCCCAGCATGCGACAACCCTCGGTAAGGGTCTTCTGGGTCAGCAGCATGCGCCGCACGTCTGGATGGACGATAATCGGATCGGCAGGCTTTTCCGCAGCCACCGGCCCGGCAAGCGAGCGCGACTGCAGACGCTCCCGGGCATAGGCCAGCCCCCCCTGAAAAGCGGCCTCGGCAATACCAAGCCCCTGCAGGCCGACCTGGAAGCGGGCATCGTTCATCATGGTGAACATGCAGGCCAGGCCCTGGTTGGCCTCCCCCACCAGCCAGCCTTGGGCACCGTCGAAATTCATCACGCAGGTCGAGGCACCCTTGATGCCCATCTTGTGTTCCAGCGCCCCGCAGCCCAGCGCGTTGCGCTCGCCACCGGGCAGCAGCTTGGGCACCAGGAACAGGCTGATGCCCCTGACACCGGCCGGCGCATCAGGCAGGCGCGCGAGTACCAGATGAACGATGTTGTCGGTCAGGTCGTGCTCGCCACCACTGATGAATATCTTGCTGCCGGTAATGCGGTAGCTGCCGTCCGCTTCCGGCTGGGCGCGGGTACGCAGCAACGCCAGGTCGGTGCCGGCCTGCGGCTCGGTCAGGCACATGGTGCCGGCCCACTCGCCACTGACCATCCGGCTCAGGTAGGCCTGCTTGAGTGCTTCGCTGCCATGGCGATGCAACGCCAGGACCGCGCCCTCGGTCAGGCCGGAGTAGATGCGGAACGACAACGACGCCGCCATCAGCATTTCATGGAAGCTGGCCGATGCCATCTGCGGCAATCCCTGGCCACCATAGGCCTGCGGCCCGGTCATACTGGCCCAGCCATGCTCGACGTATTGCCGATAGGCGTCCCGCATGCCGTCCGGGGTGGTGACCTCGCCGCCCACCCACTGGCAGCCCTGTTCGTCACTGTTGCGATTGAGCGGTGCGATGATTTGGCCAGTGAAACGTGCGGCCTCCTCAAGGATGCCGTCGAGGGTGTCGCGGTCCAGTTCGATACCTAGTTGCTGGCAATGTCCGCTCAGGTCGAACAGTTCATGCAGCACGAAACGCATGTCGCGAAGGGGCGCCTGGTAGTTCATGCCTGAACCTCCCCACGCGGTTCGAAACGCTTGCCACCGGCCACAAGTGAGTAGAGCAGCCCTGCCGGGCGCCAATGCTCGCCAAGCACGCCTTGCAGGTATTCCAGCCGGGCCAGGATGAACGGCGCCCCCTGCTCGTCGGCCCAGCGCATGGGCCCGCCAGTGGCAGCCGGGAAGCCATAGCCGTGGAGCCAGACCTGGTCGATGTCGCCGCTGCTGGCAGCGATACCTTCCTGGAGAACCTTCGCCCCTTCGTTGACCAGTGCCAGCAGGCAGCGCTCGAGGATTTCCTCGGCACTGATGCCCCGGCGTCGGTAGCCAAGTTTCTGGGATACCTGCAGCACCAGGGCGTCGACCTGCGGGTCATGCTCGGCCTGTCGGCTGCCGGGCGCATAGCGGTAATAGCCTTGCCCGGTCTTCTGCCCGAGACGACCGAGCTCGCACAGCGCGTTATCGACCTGCACCAGCGGGTCGTGCATGCCTTGCCCGGCCAACTGCCGGGCGCGCCACTCCAGGTCGATGCCCACCACGTCGTACATGCGGAACGGCCCCATGGCGAAGCCGAACTGCTGCAGCACCGCATCCACCTGATGTGGCAACGCCCCTTCAAGCAGCAACTTGCGCGCTTCGCCCACATAGCTGCGCAACATGCGATTGCCAATGAACCCAGGGCAGTTGCCTGCCACTATCGCCACCTTGCCCATGCGCTCGCCCAGCGCGCGTGCAGCGTCGAGCACTTTCTGATCGGTGTGTGTCCCACGCACGATTTCGAGCAGCTTCATGACATGCGCAGGGCTGAAGAAATGCAGCCCCAGGACCTGGGACGGCCGCTGGGTGACGGCGGCAATTGCGTCGATGTCCAGCGCCGAGGTGTTGCTGGCCAGGATTGCACGTGGCTTGAGGTGTGCATCCAGTGCACGGAAGATTTCCTGCTTGAGCGCCAGGTTTTCATACACCGCTTCAATCACCAGGTCGGCCTCCGCCAACGCCGGATAGCCGTCCACGACCTGCACACGCGCCAGGCAGGCGCCGGCCTGGGCCTGGGTGATGCGCTGCTTGTCCACCTGCTGGGCCCAGGCTTGGCTGACCATGCCCAGCCCGGCTTCGAGCGCTGCCGCGTTGCAGTCCAGCCACAGCACCGACAGCCCGGCGTTGGCCAGGCTGATGACGATGCCGCGGCCCATGGTGCCTGCACCTATCACAGCCACCTGATTGATCGGGAAGGGAGTATTCACGCGCAACGCTCCTGCTTTCTTGTAGGTATGAGGACTGTGATCACCCTAAGCAGGCCGAAGGTATTTTTGAAATTTCCATTTCGTATGCCATATATTTTCGACATGAATATTTCGAACTTCGACCTGAACCTGCTGCGCGTCTTCGACATGTTGCTGCGTGAACAGAACGTATCCCGCGCAGCCGAGCGTCTGGCCCTGACACAGCCGACCGTGAGCAATGCCCTGGCGCGCCTGCGTGACCAGCTGGGCGACCCGCTGCTGGTCCGCGTGGGCCGGCGCATGCGCCCGACGCCACGGGCCTTGGCACTGGAGGGGCCGATACGTGCGGCGTTACAGCAGATCGAGCAGACGCTGGGCACCGGCGATGGCTTCGAGCCACAGCGCAGCCATCGCCAGTTGCGCATCGCCCTCACCGATTTCGTCGAACAGCTGTGCATGCCGCCACTCCTGGCGCGGCTGGAACTACTGGCCCCCAACGTGCGCATCGACGTGGTGCACCTGGCCCCCAACCTGCCGGCCGAGGCGCTGGACCGGGGCGACCTCGACCTGGTACTGGGCCGTTTCGACGAGGTGCCGGCGCGCTTCACCCGCCACCCCTGGCGCCGTGAAACCCTGCAGATCGCGCTGCGCCAGCAGCACCCGCACCTGGCGCCGGGCCAGGCACTGGACCTCGACGCATTCCTGGGCTTGCGGCACATCTGGGTGCACGGCGGCCAGACCCGGGGCATGGTCGACCAGTGGCTGGCCGAGCAAGGCCTGACCCGGCAAATCGCCTATACCACGCCCAACTACCTGCAGGCCGCACATCTGGCCGCAGCCACCGACATGTGTGTGGTGCTGCCGCGGCAACTGGCCCAGCAGTTTGCGCACCTGCTGCCCTTGGCGGTGCACGAACTGCCTTTTGCCCTGGAGCCTTTCGAACTGGAACTGGTACACCTGAGCCACCGTCAGCACGACCCCGCCCTGGCCTGGCTGGTCGAACAGATCCTCACGTTGCCCCCCGCCTGAGCCATCAGGAAACGCGATAGCCGCCATGCCGCTCTGGTATTGGCTGGTGTGCAAGCCCCTCCCCTAGAGTGTTCTGCCCCAAGAACAACAAGGACATCCCATGCGTTTTTCACTGTCGATGCTGGCGCTTGCCCTGCTGGCCCCCCTTCCGAGCCTGGCCGCAACAGCGGCCAAGGATGCCACGCCGGCCACCCTGGCCAGCAACCAGCAGTGGCTGCAACGGTTACCCTTCGAGGATCGCGTCGACTACGAAACAGCCCGGCGTGGGCTGGTCGAGCGGTACGACGGGCCAGTCGCGACGGCCGATGGCAAGACCGTGTGGAACCTGGCCCAGTATGCTTTTCTGGAACCGGCGCAGTCCCCTGCCACGGTAAACCCGAGCTTGTGGCGCCTCGCTCAGTTGAACAACATCGCCGGGCTGTTCAAGGTCACCGAGGGCATCTACCAGCTTCGCGGCCTGGACCTGGCCAACATGACCATCGTCGAGGGGCAGGACGGGCTGATTGTGATCGACCCGCTGCTTGCCGTGGAGACCGCCAAGGCGGGCCTCGAACTGTACTTCAAGCACCGGCCGCGCAAGCCGGTGACCACGGTGATCTACACCCACCCGCACGTCGACCATTTCGGCGGGGTGCGCGGGGTGATCAACGAGGCGGACGTCAAGGCTGGCAACGTCCAGGTCATCGCGCCCGAAGGCTTCTTCGAACATGCCATCGGTGAAAACGTACTGGCCGGTCCGGCCATGAAGCGCCGCGCCCAGTACATGTACGGCGCCCCTCTGCCTCGCGGGCCGCGAGGCCAGGTGGATGCCGGGCTGGGCAAGGGCGTGCCGGCCAATGCCACCGTCAGCCTCATCGCGCCGACGCTTGAAATCAGCCAACCGCTGCAACGCATGACCCTGAGCGGCGTGGAGGTGGAGTTCCAGCTGACCCCGGGCACCGAGGCGCCGGCGGAAATGAACATCTATTTCCCGGCGTTCAAGGCACTGTGCATGGCCGAGAACGCCACCCACGTGCAGCACAACGTACTGACGCTGCGCGGGGCCCTGGTGCGCGATCCGAAAGTGTGGGCCCATTACCTGGACCAGTCGCTGGTGCGCTACGGCGACCAGGCCGAGGTGGCGTTCGCCCAGCATCACTGGCCCACTTGGGGCAAAGTGGCCATCCGCGACTACCTGGCTGACCAGCGCGATATGTACGCCTTCCTCGACAGCCAGACCTTGCGCCTGATCAATCAGGGCCAGACACCCATGGAAATTGCCCAGACCCTGGCCAGCCTGCCACCGCGCCTGGCAAGCAAATGGTACAGCCGCGACTACTACGGTTCGCTCAGCCATAACGTCAGGGCCGTCTATCAACGCTACATGGGGTTCTACGACGGCAACCCGGCCAACCTCGACCCATTGCCACCGCAAGCGGCCGGCAAGCGTTACGTGGCGGCCATGGGGGGTGCCGATCAGGTGCTGACCCAGGCCCGCCAGGCCTTCGCCGAGGGCGACTATCGCTGGGTGGCGCAATTGGTCAACCATCTGGTATTCGCCGAGCCGGACAACACCGAGGCCCGCGAACTGCAGGCCGACGCGCTGGAGCAACTGGGTTACCAGAGTGAGAACGCCACCTGGCGCAATGCCTACCTCAGTGGCGCGCAGGAATTGCGCTCAGGCGTTGCCGCCGGTGCGGGTAGCGGCGGCAACGCCGATGACATGGTGCGGGCCCTGACACCCAGCCTGTTTTTCGACTACCTGGGCGTGCGGGTAAATGCCTACCAGGCTGCCGATAGCGACCTGACCATCAACTGGCGGTTTTCCGACCTGGACGAAGACTACGCCCTGACCCTGCGCAACGGCGTCCTCACCCACCGCGACCTGGCGCGCCACGCCAAGGCCGATGTAGAGGTCACCATGCGCAAACAGACGCTGGACCGCATTGCCCTCAAACAGACAGGCTTTCTCAAGGAAGCCACAGCAGGGGCTATCGACATCAAAGGCGAACGGGTGAAATTCCTGCAATTCATGGGGGGGCTGGAAGAGGCTGATTCGCGCTTCAATATCGTCACGCCCTGAACGGCAGCGGGCGGCGCCGGCACTGTGCTCAGCCGCCCTTCGCCAACCGGCACAAGCCTGCCAGTGCCATCAGCCACACTACGCTGCCCAATGCCAGCACTACCCACGGCGCAGGCTGACCGCGTTCGGCCTGCAACATCGCCAGGCCCCGCTCGTAACGCCGCCGCTGGCGGGTCAGCAGCGCCAGCGCGGCCACGCCCGCCAATGCCAGCACGTACACATCGCCTTGACGACAGGCCAATGCCGCCACTGCCACCAGCGCCAGCACAGTGCGCCGCCAGGCCAGCTCGGTGCGTTCTGCCTGCAGGCCCGGATCACCCATGCCAGCGTGGCCACAGGACGAGACCTGCCAGCAGTACGGCGACCAGACAACCCAGCGCCAACAACGGCACCAGTGCCGGCAATGGCAACGGGCGTCGCTGATGCAATGCCCGCTCTACCCGCAGCCAGCGCAGGCAGGCGCCAGCGCTCAGCGATGCGCTAAGCAGCATCAGGCCAGCGACCAGCCACAGCCGCAGGTGTGCCTCGAGGACGTGACCGGCGAAGGTTTCAATGGCGATCGCGCCACCCAGCAGCGCCAGCGCGGTGCGGATCCAGGCCAGGAAGGTACGCTCGTTGGCCAGGGTGAAGCGCGGATCAGGCGCTTCACCCTGGCCCAACAGCCGCTGCGACCAGACAGGCCGTGGTTCAGGTACGCCCATCAGCGCACACCAAAGCTGCGCAGGGCGCCGGGCGAGAAGTACGAAAGGCTGGTGCGCACATTGAAGGCAAACGGCCGACGCTGTTCGTTGATCAACCCCGATGCATGGTAGCGGCCGCTCTTGAGGTCGTAGGTGATCTCCATGGCGTTGACCGCCACCTGGCCGCCGGGGTGAAAGAAACCATGGGCCTGGGAGGTTCGCCACAACTCGCCCCGTGCGTCGTAGCTATCTGTTTCGAGAATGGCCCAGGTGTCTTCATCCAGGTAGAACCGGCGCTTGGCATAGATATGCTGCGCCCCGGGCTTCAACGTCGCCTCCACGACCCATACCCGGTGCAGCTCGTAGCGGGTCGGTGTCGGGTCGATGTGGCCTGGCTTGATCAGGTCCGCATAGCGCAGCTCGGGCGATGCCAGGCGGTAACTGTTGTAGGGCACGTGCAGCGTCTGCTTGCCCAGCAGCTTCCAGTCATACCGGTCGGGTGCGCCATTGAACATGTCGCGACTGTCGGCGGTACGCAGGCCGGCGGTGCCCGGCCCGGTGGTGTCATAGGCGATGTTCGGCGCACGCCGTACCCGCCGCTGGCTGGCACTGTACACCCAGGACAAGCGCGGTTCGGCGACCTGGTCCAGTGTCTCATGCACCACCATCGCATCACCGGCAAGCCGCGAGGGCGCCGTCATGCGGTAGGTGAAGTAATAAAGTACATTGCCCTCCCCAAGGCGGGCCAAACCTTCGGGCCGTGCCACTTCCTGACGCGCGCTCATCAGCACGAAGCGGCCATTCTTCAGCGGCGTGACGCTGTCGGAGCTCAGGCTGTAGCTCACGTTGCGATGCCGGGTCAGGTGGTTCCAGATCACCTCCAGGCCGTTGGTTGGCTGCGGAAAGGCGATGACACCCGTGAAACCGCGCACACCGTTGCCCTGGTCATCCAGCTGCGCCTGCTCGGCGTTGCGGGCGGCCGATGCCGCGACCGCGTCGGGTACCGCAACACTGCGGTGGGTGGGATACACCGGCAAGCTCAGGCTGGCCGGGAAGCGCTTGAGCAAGGCCACCTGGCCGTCGGTAAGCTGACCTCGGTACTGCCGGTAGTTGGCGGCCGTGATCCGGTACAGGGGCTGCTCATCGGCAAACGGGTCCAGCGGCGTGCCGTTGTCGCCCAGGCGTTGCTGGGCCGTACTCAACCCACCTTGCCAGGCCGGGATGCGCCCGTCGGGGCTGGCAGCACGCTCGGCCCCCACCGGGGTCAGGTTGTCGGGCAGGCCGGCTGCCGCCAGCGCGCCGCTCGCCCAGAACAGGCCGATCATCACCATGCGCATTTTCATTGTCATGCCCTCAGAAAGTGACGCCCACGCTCAGCGAGATGAAGTCCCGGTCGCCGCGGGTGCCATAGTCGCCGTCGATGAAGTCGGTGTACGACACGCTCAGGCTGTAGGTGCTGGCAAGCGTCGCATCCAACCCGACGCTGATGGCCCTGGAGCCTTCGCTGAAGGCCGACCCCTCCACCGGGCCGGTGCCGTGCACGTCATGTGCCCAGGACAGGTTCGGCCGCAGGTCGAAACCGGCAATCACATTGGGGTAGGCCCAGGTGGCGCGTAGCCGGTAGCCCCAGGAAAACGGGGTCATGAAGCCTTCGTCATTGCAATGCTCAGGGGTTTTGGAAATGGCCACGCACACACTGTTGTCCGCCAGTTCGCCGCTGTTGAACGTGCCCGAACGCCCATAACGAGGGCCATAGGCGCCCTCCAGACCGCCGACGTAGGTGGCGCCCGCCTCGCCTATCAGCAGCACCTGGTTGGCGCCCATCACCTGGCTGAAAGCGTGAACAGCGGTTACCTGCAACTGGGTCATCTCTTTACGGCGGTAGCCGTCGAACAACGTACTGGCGCTGTCTGGCCGCAGACCATCGCCCAGCAAGGGCGAGCGGCCATCGACGTTCAACAGCGACTGGATGATGTCGGTGCCGTTGAGCTGCATGGGCATGTTCGGCCGGTAGCTCAGCTCCCCCTGCAGCGCCGTGCCGGTGCGCAGGGTGGTGGAGAACGAAAGGCCGTAGAGGCGAATGTCCTCGGGGTATTGCACCCGGTACTGCGAGGTGCCCAGGCGTAGCGCGCCGACCAGCGACTGGCCTGCGCTGGAGCCCAGGAAAGCGGCACAGTCTGCAAGCCCGATAGCGAGGTTGGCGCACAGCTGCGGGGCGAAACGGCGGTTGTCGAAATACGGGCTGCTGACCGTACCCAGGTAAGGCGTACGGCTGTGGTAGTTCGCCGCGTAGGCGCCAAACTCGGTGTCCAGCGCCGCCACGTACCAGCGCAGCGAAACGCCCCACTGCCCGCTGTTGCGGGCATCCTGGTCGCTGCCGCGGGGTATGCGCACCCCTTCGCTGGTGAGGTTTACACCAAACGGCGCAAGCCCGGCCACGGCTGTGGGGTTGCCGAGCAATTTGGCGCCCACGTCCAGGCCATCACACCCATCGGGCAAAAAGTCGTTGTTCGAAAAGAACGTGCCGCAGTTGTCGAGCTGGGTCTGTTCCCAATCCAGCTGATAGAAACCGTCGACCGACAGCGCTTCGGTGAGGTTCTGGGTGAAGTAGAACAGGTTCACCGGCACCAGCGCGTCCTTCACTTCCGAACCGGGGCGGCGCAAGGCCGCCAGGTTGAAGGGGTTGATGACGTTCAGACCGCCCTGAATGAAGGTGCTTTCACCCCAGTTGACCACTTGCTTGCCCAGCCTGAGCGAGCCCGGCTGGCCGTCGATGTCGTACAGGTAGTAACCGAAGGCATCGAGCAGCTGGCTACCTGCAGTCTTGGCTGAGCGCTTGCGGTTGTTGTCCTCGACCTGCTTGAAGCGCTGATCGTGATCACGCAGGGCCGTGTCGTACCAGTAGGTACCGCGAAGGAACACCCCCAGGTTGTCGTGCTTGAGCTCCAGGTCATGGGTGCCTTTGAACACCGCTGAAAACACATCGCCGGAGGCAAAGTTCAGGCGGCCGTCATCGCTGTTGGCGCTGAGGTGCAGGGCCGGGTCAGGGTTGGCAGTCGCAATGCTGGTACCAAAGGAAAGCGCCGAGTCGAATTGCCCCTCAAGTTCACCCCAGTGAAACTGAGCGGCACCGGCAGATGCAGAAAAAAGTACTGATGAGGCAAGTACCGACAACGGTCCCGAGCGACCGTAAATACGAGATGCCATCACTCTTAACCTCTTATTGTGTTTATTAGAGAGTGAATTGCGAGTTAATGCTTAAGTACGGCGCAAAGGCCTGCAGGCAAGGGCTTGGGTAATTATTCGAACGTTTCTGTTATCCTCGTTTTGCTGCTTACCGATACTAAGTAGGCCACCGGGGCTGAACAAATAGCGTCTCCCGATGGTTGCCATATCACTTCGGCATAGCCTGAGAATCACGATGACTTTGAAACAACTGCGTTATTTGATCGCCATTGTCGAAGCCGGCAGTTTCTCCAATGCCGCACGCCAGGCGTTCATCGCCCAACCCGCCTTGAGCCGACAGATAGGCCTGCTGGAAAGCGAACTGGAAATGCAACTGCTGGCGCGCCAGCATGACGGTATCGAACTGACCGATGCCGGGCGGCAGTTGTACGAAGTGGCACGATCGGTCGTGCAGCAGCTCGACTCGGTGAAGGACGAGCTGAAGTCCAGCCGCGGCAACCCCAAGGGGCACGTGGCCATCTCGATTCCCGCCACTGCCTCGGCACTGTTGTTGCCGGCCATCATCACCCAGGCCCAGGTACGCTTCCCGGGTATCAAGCTCACCGTATGGGATGGCCTGAGCCGCGAAGGTGGCCAGGCGATCGAGCTGGGCAAGGTGGATTTCGGCGTGGTGCCCAACGCCGAAGAGCTTGTCCATGTGGTCGCCGAGCCCGTGTTTTCCGAAGACCTGTACTGGGTCGGCTTGCCTGGGCACGGTCCTGACGAGTCGCCCATCACCTTGGCTGAGGCCGCAGCGAGCCGCCTGGTAATGCCACCCCGTAGCCTGCACTTGCGCAGGCGCATCGAGCAGGCTGCCATGGAGACCGGTGTGACACTGGACTCCAGCTACGAACAGCAGTCGGCCCCCGGTATCACCAGCCTGGTCCGTGCCGGCCTGGCGGCCACCATCAGCAACTGGCCGCCGCTGCTGGATTTGGCCGCGCCTGCCAGCGCGCGGCTGATAGTGGAACCGCGCATCACCCGCACCATCGCCTTGGCCCACTCGCAGCACAAGCCGCTGTCGTTTGCCGCCGCCTGCATGCGCGACCTGGTGCGCGCACTGCTGGTGGATGCGGTGCGCAGCGAGCGCTGGAAAGGCACCCTGATCGAGCGCGAGGCCCTGGCGGAGCAGAGCCTCTGAGCGCAGTGAACATCACGCTTGGGCAGGCGCAGCCGTGCCCACCTGCATCAGACGTTGCCGGGTTTTCTGTGGGTCCATCCAGGCCAGCCCGATCAGCCCGGCAATCACCAGCACCGCGCCGCACACCAGAAAACCCTGGCCAAACCCTGCCGTGTGCCCGGCCCCGGCGCCCTGCACCAGCAAACCGGTGACCACCGGTGCCGACAGCCCGGCCAACGAGGCAATACCGTTGCCGATCGCCAGAATGCCGCCGCGCTGCCCGCTGGGCGTGAACTCCGCCAGCATGGCAGGCCCTACCGAGTACATCACCAGCGCCAGCCCGCCGCTGAACGTGAGGCTGACGATCCGCTCGACGTTGCTCAGACCAGGCAGGAACAACGCCGCTGACAGCATCCCGCTGGCGATCAGGCACACGGAAACGAACGCACCGCGCGACCAGCGTGTGGCAACCCCGGCACGCATCATTCGCTGTGACAGCCAGGCCATGAACAGGCTCAACGGCGTGGTAACCACCACGAACAGAACGAACACCTGGCCGGTCATGATCGGGTCGATACCCAGCCCGGTTTCCAGATAGCTCGGTACCCAGGTCAGGGTCAACGCCAAGGACCAGTTGGCGGCGAAGTGGCACAGGTAGTTGCCCAGTACCGTGCGGTCACCGAGCAGACGACGATAGGGAACAGAGGCCTGCCCTTCTTCAAGCTGGCCCGGGCGAATGCGGTCGAGGTTGCCCTCGCTGCCCAGCAGCCACCACAGCACACACCACACCGCGCCGATCACCGCCAGCACGATGAAGTTCATGCGCCAGCCGTAGTGCACACTGATCCATGGGATCATGGCACCCGCGACCAGCAGCCCCAGCGCACTGCCGGTATGCAACAGCGCCACGGGAAGGTTGCGACGGTCGTTGGGGAACCACTTGTACAAGGCATGTGTAGCCACCGGTGAGGCCGGCCCCTCGCCAATACCCAGCAGCACCCGGCAGGCGACGATCGCCCACAGCGAGCTGACGAACAACATGGGCAACTGGATAAGCGCCCAGAATGCGCCCATGCCCAGCAGCAGGGTGCGGGTTGGCCGCCGGTTGGCCATGAAGCCGCCTATCACCGCCGAGATGGCGAAGAACCAGTGCAGTGCGCCCCCTACCAAGCCGAACTCGGCAGGGGACAAGCCCAGTTCCTTGGACATCGGCACCGCCACCAGGCCGATGACCACCTTGTCCAGGAAGTTCACCAGCATCAACAGCGCCAGCAGTACCGCAATCATCCAGGCCGTGCCTGCACGCGCGGGGGTGTCAGTATGAGTCATGATGATCTCTCGTTCTTGTTATTGTCTGGAGAGCCCGGCCGCCACGGGCCGGGCATACCGCGTCATTGCTCAGGCATGAGCACGCCCTTGGCGATGGTGTTGCGCTGGATCTCGCTGGTTCCGGTGAGAATGCGCATCATACGTGTCGCGCGGAATATCCACTCCACCGGGTTGCCACGCAGCAGCCCGGCACCGCCGTGTATCTGCACCGCACGATCGGCGATGCGGAAGGCCGTCTCCGAAACGAACAGCTTGCACATCGGGGCCTGGGTGCGGATATTGCCGCCGGCATCATTCACCGCTGCCGTGGCGTAGACCATGCTGCGTGCAGCATGCAGCTCGGTGGCCATGTCGGCGATCATGTGGTTGATCGACTGGAACATGGCGATAGGCTGGCCGAACTGCTTGCGCGTACGGGCATAGTCGATCGAGAGGTTCAGGGCCAGGCCGGCCAGCCCCAGCAAGGTGGGGCAATGCAGCAGGCGATTGAGGGTGATGCGCCCCATCGCCAGCTTGAAACCCTGCCCTTGCTCACCGATGCGGTTGGCCGCCGGCACCCGTACGTCCTCAAGGATGATGTCGCCATGCGCACCACCGCCGGACATGACCGAATAATCGCTTTCAACCCTTACCCCCGGGGCACTCAGGTCGACGAAGAATGCAGAAATTCCTTGGGCACCGCGCCCGGGATCCGTCACTGCAAGCAGCACGGCGATGTCGGCATAGGGCGCACCTGAAATGTAGCGCTTGGCGCCGTTCAGCACATAGTGTTCACCTTCCCGCCGTGCGGAGGTCTTGATCGCCGTTGCATCAGAGCCGGCTTCGCTTTCAGTCAGGGCGAAGCACACGGCCTTTTCGGCACGGCACACCGGCTGCAGGAACGCCTCGATCTGGGTCGGGCTCGCCACCTTGAACAGATGGCCGATGCGGGGCGGCCCGGAAAGCTCACCGAGAATATGCGGCGCCAGCATCGAGCCGGTGAGCACCGTGGCTTCCTTGACCGCACACAGGTCTGACACGCTCAAACCGGCGCCACCTATCGCCTCGGGCAGCATGATGTTGTAGAAGCCCTGCTCGCACGAGCGCTGCCATACCTGCTGCAGCACCGCCCGCGGGTGCGGCTCCGCCCAACTGAGACCGGCTTGCTGTTCCAGGGGCAGGATTTCGTTTCGAACGAAGCCACTGATGGCCTCGATGATCTGTTGGGCCTTTTCGCTTGGCTGATACATGGTCGTTCCTCGTGTCAGATACGGCGTTCGCTGTTTTGCCAGTAGGCGTCACGGATCAGCCGGCGTACCACCTTGCCGTTGGGGTTTTTCGGCAGCTCGCTGACGAAGTCCACCGCACGTGGTTTCTTGAAGCCGGCCAGGGCCTGGGCGCAATGTTCGATGACGTCCTGCTCCTGCAGCACCATGCCCGGCTTGAGCACGATCACCGCCCGCACCGCTTCGCCCCACTGCTCGTCAGGCACCCCCACCACCGCCGCCTCGAACACCTGCGGCATGCTGTAGAGCACCTGCTCGACCTCGCTGGGGTAAATGTTGAAACCACCGGAAATGATCATTTCTTTCTTGCGGTCGACGATGAACACATACCCCTGCTCATCCACCGTGGCCAGGTCGCCAGTCAGGTAGTAGCCGTCGCGCATCACCTCGGCGGTGAGGTGGGGTGCGCGCCAGTAGCCCTGCATGATGTCCGGGCCCTTGACTACGATTTCGCCCACCTCTCCCGGCTGGACGTCCTGGAAGTGGTCGTTCACCACGCGCAGGTCGGTCTCGAAGTAGCAACGCCCGCACGAGGCCAGGCGCCGGTAGTCGCCGCCCTCGCACAGATGGTCCTGTTCGGTCAGGACGGTTACCAGCGAGCAGGTCTCGCCAGCACCGTAACCCTGGGCCAGGATCGGCCCGAACACCTCGATGGCCCGCTTCACCAGTGCTGGCGCCATCGGCGCGGCACCGTACATCACCAGGCGCAAGCTGCTCAGGTCGTAGCGCTCGACATCGGGGAAGTTGACCAGGCGATTGATCATGGCAGGTACCAGGAACAACCGGGTCACGCCTTCGCGCTGGATGGTCTCGAGCAACAGTTGGTCGTCGTAGCGCTCCAGCAGCAGGTTGCAGGCACCGACCGCCAGCAGTGGCATCAGCTGCATGCCGCTGGCATGGGTGATAGGGCCAACGTGGGCCATGACGTCGCCAGGGGCGGCGCGACGGGTGGGGCTGGCGAGGCTTTTGCGGATAAGCGCCTTGCGGTTGCCTACGCTGAGCATCGCAGCCTTGAGCACACCGGAGCTGCCAGAGGTGTAATGCAAAACGGCGAGGGCATCGTCAGGCAGGTCGCAGCTGATTGGCTGACTACTGCCTTGGGCCAACAGTGCTGCGTAGGTGATGTCACCGCCCCGCTCACCCAAGGTCACGATCAAGCGTAACGAAGGTACCTCCTGCCTGCGAGCCAGCAACGCCTGGGCGAGTTGCGCATCGGCGATCAGCGCGACACTGCAGGCGTCGTTGAGCACCTGAATCACTTCATCCGGTGCCAAACGCGCATTGACCGGTACCTTGACCAGGCCGGCCTTGTAGAAAGCCACTTCTGCTTCCACCAGTTCGGCGCGGTTGGACGCCAGGATGGCGACATGCTCGCCCATGGCGATGCCCTGTGCCAGCAAGGCCGAGGCCAGCTGGTTGGCCCGCTGTTCGAGCTGAGCGAAGGTCAGCCGGGTATGGCGGTCGATCACCGCCAAACGTTCAGGCCAGTATCTTGCACTTCGACTGGATAGGGTTCCTAGGTTCACGTTGTTGTTCTCGTCGACGGTTAAGACCAGGTCGATGCTAAACAGCGGGAAGCCGGGGCAAGTAATACCAGTTACGTATGCACGCCATAACAGATTGCGCTGGCACGGGTGCTTTGACGACCTGAGCCAAGGATGACACATCGCTTGCAAATGACACTTTGTGTCATTATGATCAACAACGTGTCCTGGCGTCGCCTCCGCGCCGATCAGTCATCCATACACTCCTCCCCTTGCAGGTACCGCCCATGACGACCACCATGCACACCCCCAAGGACCAGCTTGTCAAACTCGCCCAGCAACAGATGCTGACGGCGCTGGCCGACAACACCTACACCGCGCGACAAAAGCTCGCCCTCACCTGCCGTATCCTGTTCGACGGCGGCCACGACTCTGGCCTGGCCGGGCAGATCACTGCGCGCGCGCAGGAACCTGGCACCTACTACACCCAACAACTGGGGCTTGGCTTCGACGAAATTGCCGCCTCCAACCTGCTGGTAGTGGACGAAGACCTGACGGTGCTGCAAGGCCGTGGCATGGCCAACCCGGCCAACCGCTTCCACAGCTGGCTGTACCGCGCCCGCCCCGACGTCAACTGCATCATCCACACCCACCCGCTGCACAGCGCCGCCTTGTCGATGCTGGAAGTTCCGCTGGCCATCTCGCACATGGACCTGTGCCCACTGTTCGACGACTGTGCATTCCTCAAGGAATGGCCCGGTGTGCCGGTGGGCAACGAAGAAGGCGAAATCATCGCGAAGGCGATTGGCGACAAGCGCGCAATCCTGCTTTCCCATCATGGCCTGCTGATCGCTGGCCGTTCGATCGAGGAAGCCTGCGTGCTCGCCCTGCTGTTCGAGCGCGCAGCAAAGATGCAACTGCTGGCCATGGGCGCCGGTGACATCCGCCCCATCCCCGAAGCACTGGGCAAAGAAGCCCACGACTGGATTTCCACCCCCAAACGTCACGGCGCCGCCTTCAGCTACTACGCGCGCCGTGCCTTGCGTGCCCATGGCGACTGCCTGGGCTGATCGAAGCTGTACTCTTTCCTCAACAACGGCAAAGGTGCCTGGTCATGTCTACATCTGTAATTCGCGGCGTTATCGGCTACACCATCACCCCCTTCACGGCAGACGGCACACTCGACCTGGATGCCCTGGGCACGTCCATCGATAGCCTGATCGCAGACGGCGTGCACGCCATCGCGCCGCTGGGCAGCACCGGCGAAGGGGCCTACCTGTCCGATAACGAATGGGAAACCGTGGTGCGCTTCAGCCAGGCACGCATTGCCGGGCGCGTACCCAGCGTGGTCAGCGTCTCCGACCTGACCACCGCCCGCACCGTGCAGCGTGCCCGCCTGGCACAGGCCTGCGGCGCTACGGCGGTGATGGTGCTACCCATCTCTTACTGGAAACTCACCGAAGCCGAAGTGGTCGCCCACTACAAGGCGGTCGGCGCCGCCATCGACATTCCGATCATGCTCTACAACAACCCGGGCACCAGCGGCACCGACCTGTCGGTGGAGCTGATCCTGCGTATCCTCGGCGAGGTGCCCAACGTGACCATGGTCAAGGAAAGCACCGGTGACATCCAGCGCATGCACCGCCTGTTCAAGGCTACGGATGGGCAGGTGGCGTTCTACAACGGTTGCAACCCGCTGACCCTGGAAGCCTTGGTGGCCGGTGCCACGGGCTGGTGTACCGCCGCGCCCAACCTGATCCCGGCACTCAACCTGGCGCTGTGGGACGCCGTACAACAAGGCGATCTGGCCGAAGCCCGTGCGTTGTTCTATCGCCAGTACGAACTGCTGGAATACATCACCCGCCGTGGCCTGCCGACCACCATCAAGGCCGGCCTGAAAATGCTCGGCCAGGATGTCGGCGACCCACGCCTGCCCCTGCAGCCACTGGATGCGCAAGGCAGCAACCACCTGAAAAGCCTGCTGGTGGCGCTGACCAACTGACGCACAAAACTGCCCGGCAGCCTGTCGCTGTCGGGCAGCCTTTTTCTTCAGAAACAGCCTTTTGCAGCGAAGGGGCCAATGACGCTGCAGTCGCATTACCCCTTCGCCACACAAAACTGCTCCTCATCTGACCATTCCCAGAGGCAACCATGGACGCGCCTGCACAAAGCTCTGCTACCCCACTGAGGCTGACAGACATCCTTCACCCGGTGATTGCCGGACTCGTTTCGGTGATCGTCAACTACGGCGGCACGTTCATCCTGGTGTTCCAGGCAGCCAAAGTGGCCGGGCTGAGCCCGGAACTGACGTCATCGTGGGTCTGGGCGGTGTCGATTGGCGTCGGCCTCAGCGGCCTGGCACTGTCCTGGTACACCCGCGAGCCGGTCATCACAGCCTGGTCCACGCCAGCCGCCGCGTTCCTGGTCACCGCGCTTGCCAGCGTGCCCTACAGCGAGGCCATAGGTGCCTACCTGCTGTCGGCCGCCGGCTTCGTGGTGCTGGGGCTTAGCGGGTGCTTCGAGCGCCTGGTGCGCGTCGTGCCCGGCGGCATTGCCGCCGGCCTGCTGGCCGGCATCCTGCTGCAGTTCGGCATCGGTGCCTTTGCCAGCCTGTCGGTCGACCCCGCCCTCGCCGGGCTGCTGATTGCAGCCTATGTGGCCTTCAAACGCTTCACCGCCCGTTACGCCGTGGTCGCCATACTGCTGCTGGGCCTGGGCTACCTGTTGCTGCAGGGGCAAGTGGGCCTGACGACGTTGCGGCTGGAATTCGCCTCACCGGTTTTCACCGCGCCCACCTTCTCCCTCAACGCGGCCCTCAGCGTGGCCCTACCCTTGTTCCTGATCACCCTCACCGGCCAGTACATGCCCGGCATGCTGGTGCTGCGCAACGATGGTTTCAAGACCAGCGCCAACCCGATTGTCGCCGTCACCGGCATCGGCTCGTTGCTGATGGCGCCCTTCGGTTCACACGCGTTCAACATCGCCGCCATCACCGCGGCCATCTGCACCGGCAAGGAAGCCCATGAAAACCCGGACAAGCGCTGGGTAGCGGGCATCGCTGCCGGTGTCTGCTACATCCTGGTCGGGGTGTTCGGCGTCACGCTCGCGAGTGTCTTCATGGCCCTGCCGGGCACCTTTATCACCACCCTGGCGGGCCTTGCCCTGCTGGGTACCATCGGCGCCAGCCTGGCCAGCGCCATGGCCGATGCCCGCTCACGCGAGTCAGCACTGATCACCTTCCTGGCGGCGGCGGCCAACATCAGCCTGTTGGGCATTGGCGGGGCTTTCTGGGGCCTGGTCATTGGTCTGCTGGCCCATGTTGTACTCAACGGCCGCCTCCCCGGTTTGAGGGGCGCCTCCCGCTAAGCGGGCTTTCCACCATCCTGCCGTGCGCCAGGGGCGCACGCTGTTCAACAGGTATCGACATGCCCCACCCTGGCCCCAAGCTGCTGACCCAAATTGCTGCCGTGCATTTCGTCAGCCATGTGCACATCATGCTGATCCCGGCGCTACTGCCGGTGCTGCCCGGCCTGCTGGGCGTGGGCTTCGTAGAGCTCGGCGTAGCCCTGGCAGTGTTCAACATCGTCTCCGCGCTGGTGCAGGCCCCGCTGGGTTACGCCGTCGACCACTACGGTGCACGTAAAATGCTCAAGGCCGGGCTGCTGTTGGGCAGCCTCAGCTTTGTGCTGCTGGCGGCCAGCCCCGGTTACGCGGTATTGCTGGTGGCGATGGCCATGGCTGGCCTGGCCAATGGTGTGTATCACCCGGCCGACTATGCGCTGCTGGCCAACGGCATCGAGCCAGCACGCCTGGGGCGGTCGTTCTCTATTCATACCTTTGCCGGCTTCCTCGGTTCGGCCGTTACACCTGCAGTATTCCTCGGCATCGCCGCAGCGTTCGGCACGCGGGCAGCCCTGGCGGCGGGCGCGGTATTCGGGGTAGCCGCGCTGCTGCTGATATCGATACCCGGCAGCGGCGTGTACCGGGTCGCCAGGCCTGCCAACCCACAAGGCGCAGGCCCGGCCGCAGCAACAGGCCGCGTACGCTTGTTCACCCCCATGATCGGCGTGCTGACGGTGCTGTTCATCCTGCTCAACCTGAGCACCAGTGCCATCGAGAAATTCTCCGTGGCCGCCCTGGTCCAGGGCCAAGGCCTGACGCTGGCCTGGGCCAACGCCGCGCTCACCGCTTTCCTGCTGAGCAGCGCAGCCGGCGTGCTGTGCGGGGGCGCTTTGGCCGACCGTACCCGCCGCCATGGCCTGGTGGCGGCACTGGCCTTCGCGCTGGCGGCTGCGCTGACCGCACTGGTGGCGCTGGGGCTGCTGCAGGGCTGGGCGTTGGTGGTCGTACTGGGTGCCATCGGCTTGCTCACCGGGGTCATCGCCCCATCACGGGACATGCTGGTCAAGGCGGCGGCGCCACCCGGGGCCGAGGGCAAAACCTTCGGCCTGGTGTCGACCGGGTTCAACGTCGGCGGGGCCATCGGGCCGGTGGCATTCGGCTGGATGCTCGATCAGCGCCTGCCCAACGGGATTTTCATCGCATCGGTGGTATTCATGCTGCTGACAGTGCTGCTGACCCTGGCACAGGAGACGTATTCAGCCAAGAGACGCGCGACAGAACAGTTGGCGCGCGCCCAGTAGGACCCGGTGCAGCATTGCCAGGCCACGATCAATCATTCATTGCGCCGGGTTGGCATGCATCACTCGCCCGCCTGCCCCCGGCCGATTGACGAACAACACATCCAGCACACTGTTGCGCAAGCCCTTCAGTGCATTCCAGTTCGCTGACGCATGCACGTATCTGTCGCGCAACAGCCGCTGTTCTTCCTCGCTCAACCCCACCTGGCCAGTTTCCCCCAAGGCAAAGGCATGCAATTTGCGGCTGATACCCGACAACTCATCCGGCAGCCAATGCTCAGCCTGCGCCCCCAACGGCGCAAACGGCACGCCAGCGCGCACCGCCAACGCCCGCATCACGCTCAAGTACACCCGGGACAGGTGCCCCGCCACTTGCCGCTCCCGGTACACCGCCGCATAGACCTGCTTTTGCGCCTCGTCCCGCCGCCCACCGGCAATCGGCTCCTCCCAGGTCATCACGCGCGGCCTGGGTTCGCCCATGTCGGCAAACGCCGAAGCCAGCAAGGCACTCACCTTGGCATGTACGCGGCACTGCTCGACGCACATGCCTGCGGGCACCCGCTGGGACTGCGGCTTGCACAGCAACACCTGCTCCAGGAGGGTCTCCGGGTAACCACCACCAATGTTCGAGTGCACGCCCGGCAGCACGATGTCGTGGCCACTGCGCACCAGCGGGAAGTTATGCCGCCGCTCGTCCTCGGCCACCAACTGCACCACGTGCCGGGCAATATCCGCACCCAGGCCCAGGCGCAGGCCGCCGTGGCGGTCGTCTGCAGGGTCGAAGTCACCCTGTAGGGGCGCGACGATTGCCGCCACGGTGTCGAACAGGCCAATAAAGTTGATCGAGGTTTCGCACGCCACCGACAACAGCCCGCCCGCGCCATCGTGCAGCAGGTTGGCCAGATGCCGCACCGCTGCCGCGCCGCGGCTGAAACCGAAAAGGTCGAACTCGACCCCTTCCAGCGTTGCCTGCGGATGCGCCCGGCGCCACGCCTGCAGTTGCTCGGCCATCCCCTGCAACGCCTCGGCCACCCGCGCCTCGGCACCCGTGCGCCCATGCCCGGTGGCCGAGGCGTAGACATGGTCGGCTTCACCCGCCAACGTGCCCACGCCTTCCACATAGCGCTTCAAGAACGCCTGGGCCCCGTCGGCACTGACCGCATCAGCCGGATACAGCGCATGCAACAGGGCCACATTGCTCAAGGCGTTGCCATAGCTGCCGCCTTTGTCCTCCTGCTCACCCACCGTCGTGGCATTGTGCAGGTTGTTACCGGTGCCATCGAAGAACACGCCAAAACGCAGGGTGACCGGCGTAAGGTTTGGCGTGCTGCCGCTGCTCATTTTCATCATCGTGCCTTCTGCTTGTCCAAAAAGCACAAGCAGGCGCCAGCACGCCGTCACGGAACATCAGGCAATGGCCAGCCATACGTGGGACATTTCTTTACCCGCATGCCCGACTGCAACGATAAATTTACCCGCCGCCATTGGTCGCCGCCCCCCCGGATAGATTAAAGTATCACCCCTTGCCAAGGCTGCTGCCTCACGCCGCCTCAGGCCCCCTACCAGGAACCGTCGCCGATGGAACACCGTGAAGCGCTGATCGCGCTGCGCACTTTTCTTTCTACCCAGATCCTAGGCCAGGAAAAACTGGTCGAACGGCTGTTGATCGTGCTGCTGGCCGACGGCCACATGCTGGTCGAAGGGGCACCTGGCCTGGCCAAGACCAAAGCCATCAAAGAACTCGCAGAAGGCATCGAAGCGCAGTTCCATCGCATCCAGTTCACCCCCGACCTGCTCCCGGCCGACATCACCGGCACGGAGATTTACCGCCCGGAAACCGGCAGCTTCGTGTTCCAGCAGGGGCCTATCTTCCATAACCTGGTGCTGGCCGACGAAATCAACCGCGCGCCGGCCAAGGTGCAGTCGGCGCTGCTCGAAGCCATGGCCGAGCGCCAGGTCAGCGTGGGCCGCAGCACCTACGACCTGTCGCCGCTGTTTCTGGTCATGGCCACGCAGAACCCGATCGAGCAGGAAGGCACCTACCCGCTGCCCGAAGCCCAGCTCGACCGCTTCCTGATGCATGTAAAAATCGGTTTCCCCGATGCCGCCGTAGAGCGGCGTATCCTGGCGCAGGCCCGGGGTGAAGCTCTGGGCGGCGAAACCAAGCCTGAGCGCCGGGTCAGCCAGCAGGCCATCTTCGCCGCGCGCAAGGAAATCCTTGGCCTGTACATGGCCGACGCAGTGGAGGAATACCTGGTGCAACTGGTCATGGCCACCCGCACTCCGGCCAAGTTCGACACCGAGCTGGCCGACTGGATTGCCTACGGTGCCAGCCCGCGTGGTTCCATCTCGCTGGACCGCTGCGCGCGTGCCCATGCCTGGCTGGCCGGGCGCGACTTCGTCAGCCCCGAAGACATCCAGGCCGTGCTGTTCGATGTACTGCGCCACCGTATCATCCTCTCGTTCGAGGCCGAGGCGGCAGGGATCGACCAGGACCGCGTGATCCAGCGCATCCTCGACGTCGTCGCCGTTGCCTGAGCCCATGCCCACTGCGCAGCTGGCCGAACATGGCATCCGCATTGGCCTTGCCGATCTGATCGACATGCGCCACCGCGTGCGCGAAATCCAGCTGTTTTCCAAGCCCGGCCAACGCAGCCCGCTGGTTGGCCTGCACCATTCGAGGCTGCGCGGGCGCGGCGTCGACTTCGACCAGGTGCGCGTTTACCAGGCCGGCGATGATGTGCGCAACATCGACTGGCGTGTCACTGCGCGGACCCAGGAGCCGCACACCAAGCTGTTCCACGAAGAACGCGAGCGGCCGATCTTCATCCTCGTCGAACAAAGCCAAAGGCTTTTCTTCGGCTCGGGGCTGATGTTCAAGTCCGTTTTGGCGGCCCAGGCGGCGGCGCTGTTCGGCTGGGCAGCGCTGGGCCACAACGACCGCATCGGTGGCCTGGTGTTCGGCGACAACGAACACCACGAAGTCAAACCCCGGCGCAGCAAACAGAGCCTGCTGCAACTGCTCAACCGCTTGGCAAAGGTCAACCAGTCACTGCACACCGAAGCCGTACCGGGGGCCGATAGCCTCGGCCTGGCCCTGCGCCGCGCCCGCGAAGTGCTGCGTCCCGGCAGCCTGGCCATCGTGATCTGCGATGAACGCTCGCTCAGCGCCCAGGTGGAACAGCACCTGGCCATGCTCTCACGGCATTGCGACCTGCTGTTGCTGCCGGTATCCGACCCGCTCGACCACGCGTTGCCCGCCGCCGGCCTGCTGCGCTTCGCTCAGCGCAGCGCCCAGCTGGAGCTAGACACCCTCGACGCCAACCTGCGCCAGGCGTACCGCCAGCAGGCTGAAGCCCGTATCGAGCGCTGGGAGCTGATGGCGCAAAAGCTGAGGGTGGTACTGATGCCACTGAGCACGCAAAGCGAAATGGTCGAACAACTGCGCGAGTACCTGAGCGCCCAACGGCCACGGAGCGCGTCATGAACCCGCTCGACCAGTTGCACCCACTGATCGCCCCGGCACCGGTCAGCCTGTGGCCACCCGCACCGGGCTGGTGGCTGCTGCTGGCCGTCCTGCCGCTACTGGGCTGGGGCCTGTGGCGGCTGCGCCGCTGGCGCCCGGGCAAACGCCGCATCGTGCGCGCCGAACAACCCCTGGACCCGGTGCGCCTGGAGGCCTTGGCCGAGCTGGCCCGCCTGCCACGCCCGTATGACGGTGCCCCGGCTGGCGCCTGGCTGCAACAGATCAACGCCCTGCTCAAACGCCTGTGCCGCAACCACTACCCAGGCGCCAACAGCCACACCCTCAACGGCCGCCAGTGGCTGGCCTTTCTCGACAACCGCTGCCCGGCCGCCGGCCTGACCCGCTGGATGGTACTGGTCGAAGGCGCCTATAAACCCGAGTGCAAGCTCGATGACAAGGCCATCGCCGGGCTCAGCCAAGCCGTCGAAACCTGGATCCGCAAGCATGTTTGAACTGGCCTGGCCGTGGGTCTTCGCCCTGTTGCCGCTGCCATGGCTGGCGCGCCTGCTGCTGCCCGCAGCCGACAGCGGTGAACCGGTGCTCAAGGTGGGTTTCCTCAACGAGCTGGAAGGCCTGGCCGGGCGCCGCGCACGGCTCAACCTGCCCACCTTGCGCCAGCAGGCACCGTTCGTCGTCATCTGGCTGTTGCTGCTGTGCGCCGCAGCTCGCCCGCAATGGCTGGGCGAACCGGTGCCGATCGCCGCCAGCGGCCGCGACCTGCTGGTAGCGGTGGATGTGTCCGGGTCGATGGACTTCCCCGACATGCAGTGGAAGAACGAGGACATCAGCCGCCTCGACCTGGTCAAGGCGCTGATGGGAGACTTCCTGCAAGACCGTGAAGGCGACCGCGTGGGCCTGATCCTGTTCGGCAGCCAGGCCTACCTGCAGGCGCCGCTCACCTTTGACCGGCGTACCGTGCGCACCTTCCTCATTGAGGCGCAGATCGGTATCGCCGGCAAGAACACCGCCATCGGCGACGCCATTGGCCTGGCGGTCAAACGCCTGCGCGAACGCCCGGCACAAAGCCGGGTGCTGGTGCTGATCACCGACGGTGCCAACAACGGCGGTCAGATTCACCCGCTGACAGCCGCCCGCCTGGCGGCCCAGGAAGGCGTGCGCATCTACACCATCGGTATCGGCGCCAACCCCGAAGCCAGTGGCACCCCAGGCCTGCTCGGCCTCAACCCGAGCCTGGACCTGGACGAAGCCGCACTCAAGGAAATTGCCGACATCACCCATGGCGCCTACTTCCGCGCCCATGACGGCGCCGAACTGGACGCTATCGGCGATACCCTCGACCAACTGGAGCCCGTGGCCCAGCAACCGACCCAGGCACGCACAGCCCAGGCCCTGTACGCCTGGCCCCTGGCGCTGGCACTGCTGCTCAGCGTGCTGCTGGTGGTGGCCGTGCAGTGGCCCGACAACCTGTTGCAGCGCTTGCTGCGCAAGCCGCGCTTCCTGCAGCCGCACCCGGAATGGCGCCAACGCTTGAAACGCCTGCGTTTAAGGAGGCGGCGATGATCGACTTGTGGCCCCAATGGCTGCGTCCGCTCTGGCTGCTGGCGGTGCCGGTGCTCGGCTGGCTGCTGTACAAGCTGTGGCACCGGCGCAAACGCGCCGGGCGCTGGCAGATGATTCTGCCGCCAGCCTTCCATGGCGTACTGCTGGGTGGCGGCAGCGGCAGCACCAGCAAACTACCGTGGGTGGCATTGGGCCTTGCCTGGTTACTGGTGATCCTGGCACTGCTCGGGCCCAGCTGGCAGCGGCTGGAAGAAAGCCATCAGCGCCCGGCCGACCCCCTGGTGATCCTGCTCGAACTGACCCCGCAAATGCTCGCCGAGGACAGCCCGCCCAACCGCCTGGAACAGGCGCGGCGCAAGATCCTCGACCTGCTTGAACACCGCCGCGACAGCCAGACGGCGCTGGTGGTGTATGCCGGCTCCGCGCACACCCTGGTGCCGCTGTCTGACGACCTGGCCACCACCCGCAATTTGCTCGAGGCCATCGACCCGTCGATCATGCCAAAACCCGGCCAGCGTGCCGACCTGGCTGTGCAAAAAGGCCTGGCGCTGCTGGCCCAGAGCGGCCTCGGCCAAGGCCGCCTGCTGCTGGTAGGCTCGGCGCTCAGCGACGCCGAGCGCCAAGGCATCACCCAGGCCCTCGGCCGCCAGGGCCCCAGCCTGCTGATGCTGGGCATCGGCAGCCGCGAAGGCGCCCCTGTGCGCCAGGCCAATGGCGAATACCTTAAAGACGACCAGGGCGGCATCCTCTTGCCTCGCCTGGACAGTGCCAGCCTGAAAGGTTTTATCAGCGGCACGGGTGGTCGCTACCGGCACGCCCGCATCGACGACCTCGACCTGCGTGGCCTGGGCCTGTTCGACAACCCGCGGAGCGGGCGCAATGACGGCCAGACCCTGCAACTGGACAGCTGGGCCGACCAAGGTTACTGGCTGCTGATTCCGTTGTTGCTGCTGGCCGCCTGCGCAGGCCGGCGCGGCTGGCTGTTCTGCCTGCCACTGCTGCTGGCATTGCCGCAGCCCGGCCACGCTTTCGAGTTCAACGACCTGTGGCTGCGCCCCGACCAGCAAGGCCAGAAGCTGCTGGAGCAAAACCGCCCGGCCAGCGCTGCGCGTCACTTCCAGAACCCGCAATGGCGCGGCATGGCCCTGTACCAGGCCGGCGACTACGCCGGTGCTGCCGAGGCATTTTCCCAAGGCGACACAGCAGCAGCCCACTACAATCGGGGCAATGCCCTGGCCCATGGTGGCGAGCTGGAAGCCGCCCTGGATGCGTACGAACAAGCCCTGGAGCGCCAGCCCGACCTGCAAGCCGCGCTGGACAACCAGGCGCTGGTGCAGCAACTGCTGCAGCAACGTGAAGCCAAGGCCGAGGAACAGCCACCCGGCAACGATGCCCAAGACACGCCCGGCAGCGAAACCGAAGGCAACAGCAGCTCGGCCAGCAGCCCGGCCCAAGGCACACCCGGCAACGACCAACAGGCCAGCCCCGAACAACCCGGCGAAAGCAGCAGCAACAGCCAGGCCGCCCCCGGCAACCAGGCCGGGGGCGACGACAGCGTCATCCAGCCGCCCCAGCGCCCAGTGTCGACCAGCCTCGACGGCGAACAGCGCCAAGCCCTGGAACAATGGCTGCGGGAAATCCCCGACAACCCGGCAGAGCTGCTGCGACGCAAATTCTGGTATGAACAGCAATTGCATCAGGAAAAATCACGATGAGTCGCTTCGGCGTCTTTCTCCTCACCCTGCTGTGGGCCGTGCTGGCCCAGGCCGAGCCGCTGCTGCAGGCCAGTGTCGACCGCACCCGCCTGGAAGCTGGCGAAAGCCTGGAACTGACCCTGGAAAGCCAGGACGTCACCCAGTTCGGCAAGCCCGACCTGCGCGCCCTGGAAGGTGACTTCGAAGTGCGGGGCACGCGCCAGCTGAACAGCCTGCACACCCTCGACGGCGAAACCCGCGCCAGCACCCGCTGGATCATTACCCTGCTGCCACGGCGCAGCGGTAGCCTGCGCATCCCCGAGCTGCAACTGGGCCAGTCGCACAGCCAGGCCATCGAACTGCAAGTGCTGCAGGCCGATGCCAGCCGCCAGGAAAACGCTCAGGTATTCATCGAAGCGACCCTCGACAACCACGACGTCTATGTCCAGGCCCAAGCCGTGCTGACCCTGCGCATCTATCACTCGGTCGCGCTGTACGACGACAGCAGCCTCAGCCCCCTGCAACTGGAGAACGCCAAGGTCGAGCCGCTGGGCGAGTCGCGCACGTATGAAAAGGAAATCAACGGCGTGCGTCATGGCGTGATCGAAACCCGCTATGCGGTGTATGCCCAGCAAAGCGGTACCCTCGACATCCCGCCGCTGACATTCACCGCCACGGCAGCCGCCAGCAACGACGCAGCAACGCAGGCCAATGGCGCGGCCCGCGCCGGCCATCAGGTCCAGGTCAGCTCGCTGCCCTTGCGCCTTAACGTACGGCCGATTCCGGCAGCCTGGCCGGCTGGCTTGCCGTGGTTGCCAACCAGCAGCCTGACCCTGGAAGAGCACTGGAGCCCCGACCCCGGCAGCCAGCAGGTGCAGATTGGCGACTCGCTGACGCGCAGCATCACCTTGCGTGCCGAAGGCTTGTCCAGCACCCAACTGCCACCGCTGCCGGCCACAGAAATCATCGGCCTGCGCCGCTACCCAGACCAACCGCTGCTGCGCAACGAAATCAGCGAACGGGGCATGACCGCCAACCGCGAAGAGCGCGAGGCCCTGGTGCCGACCCACAGCGGCACGCTGGCCTTGCCGGCGCTGGAAGTGGCCTGGTGGAACACCCGCGAAGACCACCTGGAACACAGCAGCCTGCCGGCACGCACGCTGAACGTGCAGGACAACCCGGCACTGAGCGCCGACACCCCGGTGGGCGACAACAGCAGCGCCAGCACCCTGCTGTGGCCCTGGCAGCTGTCCACACTGGTGTTCGCCCTGACCACCGTGCTGGGCTTTGCCCTGTGGTGGCGCGCCCGGTCGCGGCCAGCGGTGCTGCGCACGGCGCAGAACGGGCCAAGCCCACGCACCTTGCTGGACGACCTCAAGCGCGCGTGCCAGGCCAACGACCCTCAGGCTACGCGCCAGGCGCTGGATGCCTGGGCCCGGCAACAACCGGAAACCCTGGCCGAGATGGCGGCGCGCTTCGTACCGTTGTCGGATGCGCTGGATGGTTTGAACGGGGCGTTGTACAGCGAGAGCGGGCAGTATTGGCAGGGGGAGGATTTGTGGCGGGCGATTGGTACCATTCCGCCAGCTGAGCAGGTATTGCTGCCGGCGGGTGAGAACGGCAGTTTGCCGCCGCTCTACCCCAAGTGATGCGCAGTGGCTGGTTGCGAATTTTCAGCTCATGGCCGCCCCTGACAATACTTGCCGAATGTACCAGCCGAGTCAGATGAACCGCTGCCCCTCGAACGGGTTCCAGCTCTGCTGCCCTTTGGCCTGCTTCAGGTAATAGGCCCGGTTGGTCAGGAAGCTGTACAAAAACGCAAACCCCATGCTGATACCGTTATCCAGAGGACGCGGGATTTCGCTGCCCGTCGCGACCTCATAGACGCTCAGCAGCAGCCCGATGCCGATGATGATGGCCAGCATGACCAGGTTCTTCTTCCACAGCCCCAGCACGAACCAATAGATCGGGCCGAAGAAAAAGGCTATGAAATTGTTGTTGATCAGCAACTTCTTCCCGAACGGCAAGGCGCGGAATGCGGCTTTGTATGACTCGGAGGTGGGGGCGCCGTACTGATCGAAGAAGGCGAAACGCTCCCGCCATTTTGGCTTGAGGTTATCCGGGGAAGATTGGGTCTGAGGGATGCCTTCCATTGGTGACTCCTGTGATTGTCGTCCGTGGGTTTCGAATAGCCGTGATCATGGCCGTTTCGGAGGGTAAATCAGCATACTTTTGAGGGCAAGCTTGATCCCTGGTGCAAAGCGAGAGCCAGCTCACAGAACGTTCAAGGCGGAAGTGGCCGAGCGTGTGCTCGATGCTTTGCCGCGACATGTCCGTGGGGCAAACCGAGATGCGCGACACCCTGCTATCAATGTCAGCTTTTCATGGAACCAACGTGGCAACCCGCGTCAACGCCTGGAGTCGCAGGACGCTACTGCGATAAGCCAATGCCATCCATGAACAAGGGGTTCAATGCGCGGGCTTGCCTGCAGGACAACCAGCACCGTGCGCCCATGAGATCAAGCGCTGAACTTTCGGGCCGCACAGCGGCCCCGTGCATGGGTTACCATACCGCCCTTGCGCAACACCCATCACCCAAGCCAAGCCCTCGCTTGCTCGACTCGACACCAACAGGTCATCCATGCGTCTGTTTCATACCTCCGACTGGCACCTGGGCCAAAGCCTGCACGGCCAGGAACGCGATTTCGAACACGCCTGCTTCCTCGACTGGCTGCTCGGCCAGCTACACCTGCGCCAGCCGGATGCGCTGCTGATTGCGGGCGACATCTTCGACACCGTCAACCCGCCCGTCAAAGCCCAGGAACGCCTCTACGACTTCATCGTCCAGGCCCACGAGCAGCAGCCCAAGCTGGACATCGTGATGATCGCCGGCAACCACGACTCCGGTTCGCGCATCGAGCTGCCCGCCGCGCTCATGCGCCGCCTGCGCACCCATGCCCTGGGCCGTGTGCACTGGCTGGACGAGGGCCAGCTGGATGCCGAGCGCCTGCTGATTCCGCTGACCAACGGCCGTGGCAAGGTGGCCGCCTGGTGCCTGGCCCTGCCGTTCCTGCGCCCGGCCGAAGTGACCGGCCCGCAGTTGGGTGACGACTACCTGCAAGGCATCACCCAGGTGCACCAGCAACTGATCGCCGCCGCGCAGAAGAAGCGCAAGAAAGACCAGGCGCTGATTGCCATCAGCCATGCTCACATGGCAGGTGGCGCGGTGTCGGAAGACTCCGAACGCAGCCTGATCATCGGCAACGCCGAGGCGCTGCCGGCCAAGCTGTTCGACAAGGCTATCAGCTACGTCGCCCTGGGCCACCTGCACAAGCCGCAGAAGGTCAACCGCGAAGAACGCATCCGCTACAGCGGCTCGCCAATCCCGCTGTCGTTCGCCGAAATCAACTACCCGCACCAGGTCCTGGAAGTGGAGTTGGACGGCAACGGCCTGGTCAGCGTCGAGCCACGCCCCGTACCACGCGCCGTGGCCCTGCAACGGGTGGGCCCGGCACCGCTGGGCGAGCTGTTGCAGCAACTGGCCGACCTGCCAGTGATCGACCTGCTTGAAGACCCCAACCGCCAGCCCTGGCTGGAGGTGCGGGTGATGCTCGACGAGCCGCAACCCGACCTGCGCCAGCAGATCGAAACCGCGCTTGAAGGCAAGGCGGTACGGTTGATCCGCATCAGCGCCGAATACGCTGGCCGCAACAACGCCGAAGACGATGGCCTGGCCTTTGTCGAGCTGGCCCAGATGACCCCGCAAGACCTGTTCAGTCGCGCCTGGGAGCAAGCCTACGGCAACCCCGCCGACGAGCAGACCCTGGCCGACTTCGCCCTGCTGTTGCAGGACGTGCTGCAGGAGGAGGAACAGCCATGAAAATTCTCGCCATCCGCCTGAAGAACCTGGCATCGCTGGCCGGTCCGATCGACATCGATTTCACCGCAGAACCGTTGGCCAGCGCTGGCCTGTTCGCCATCACCGGGCCTACCGGCGCCGGCAAGAGCACCCTGCTCGACGCCCTGTGCCTGGCGCTGTTTGGCACCGTGCCGCGCCTCAATGACATTGGCCGTGAGGCCAAGGTGCCAGACGCCGACGGCGAAATCCCCACTTCCGACCCGCGCAACCTGCTGCGCCGTGGCACCGGCAGCGGTTTTGCCGAGGTCGATTTCGTCGGCATCGACGGCCGCCGCTACCGCGCCCGCTGGGAAGCCAACCGTGCCCGCGACAAGGCCAACGGCAAACTGCAGCACAGCCGCCAGAGCTTCTACGACCTCGACAGCGAGCAGGTGCTCGGCAGTGGCAAGAACGAATACAAGCAACTGGTCGAAGCCCGCCTGGGCCTGAACTTCGAACAGTTCACCCGTGCGGTGATGCTGGCCCAGAGCGAGTTCGGCGCGTTCCTCAAGGCCGATGACAAAGACCGCAGCGAGCTGCTGGAAAAGCTCACCAACACTGCCATCTACACCCGCCTGGGCCAGCGTGCCTTCAGCAAGGCACGCGAAGCCAGCGAGGCACACAACGCCCTGAAAGAACGCGCCAGCCACCTGCTGCCGATGGCTGCCGAGGCCCGTGCCGAGCTCGACCAGCGCCTGGAGCAGGCGCAGCAGCAGTTCAAGACCGACCAGGCCGGCGAGCGTCAGCTGGAGAAGCAACGCAGTTGGCTGAATGAGCAACGCCAGCTACAGGCCCAACACACCGAAGCCAGCACCACGCTGCAGGCCGCCGAACTGGACTGGCAACAGCTGGCCGAACCACGCCTGGACCTGGTACGCCTGGAGCGCCTGGCCCCACAGCGTCACCAGTTCCACCGCCGACAGGCACTGAGCGCACAGCTGGCGCCAGTGGCGGCAAAAATTGCCGAGCAGCAACAGCAACAAGCCGAACTGCAGGTGCGTACCCGCGAGCTCGAACAGGCGCTGGACCATGCGCGCCAAGCGCTTGCCGACCGCCAGGCCCAGCACGTCGAGAACGCGCCGCGCCTGCGCCAGGCTTTTGCCGCGCAGGACAGTCTGGCACGCCTGGACCAGGAACTGGCCGCCGAGCGCAACATCAGCCAGCAGGCGCAACAGCAGCTCGCTGACGGCCAGCAGCAACTGCAGCAGCTGGAAGACAACCAGCAGCGCAGCGTGCAGCAACTGGCGCAGATCGAAACCGCGCTTGCCGACAGCCAGCACCTGGCGGGCCTGGCCAATGCCTGGCACGCCTACCTGCCGCAACTGAAGCAGGTAATGCTGATCGGTGGCCGCCTGACCAAGGGCCGAGAAGAGTTACCCGGCCTGCAGGCCCAGGCCAGCCAGGCCAATGCGCACCTGCAGGCCGAGCGCGACGCCTACGACCTGTTGTTCCGTGAAGCCAAGGCCGAACCCCAGGCCCTTGCCGAGCAGATCGACCTGCTCGGCGGCATGCTGCAGGACAACCGCAAACAGCAGCGCGCCGTAGAGGAAATGTCACGCCTGCACGGCCGTGAACAGGAGCTGCGCCAGCAGCTGGACGCCCTGCGTGAACGGCAGCAGCAGGCCATGCTGCAACGCCAGCAACTGATTACCGAAGGCACTGCCGCCAAGGCCGAGCTGGAGGCCGCCGAACAGGCGTTGGTCCTCACCCGTCAACTGCTGGAACGGCAACGCCTGGCACGCAACACCAGCGTCGAAGAACTGCGTGGACAATTGCGTGACGGCGAACCCTGCCCGGTCTGTGGCAGCGCCGAACACCCGTTCCATCAGCCAGAAGCGCTGCTGCAGAGCCTGGGTCGCCATGACCAGGCCGAAGAGCACGCCGCGCAGAAACAGGTCGAAACCCTCAACAGCAAGCTGGTGGAGCTGCGTACCCAACTGGGGGTGGTCAACGCCCAGCTCAAGGACTCCCAGCAGCAACAGCAGCAACTGGGTGAACAGTTGCAACCGCTGGTGGCTCAGGTGCAGGCACACAGCCTGTGGCCAGCCCTCGCCCCGCAGGACGACAAGGCCCGTAGCACCTGGCTCGACGGCCAGCTACGTCGCCTGGATGAAGAAATCAGCCAGGACGAGAAACGCCAGAGCGCCCTGCTGGCTCTGCAAAAAGACGCCGCCCGCCTGAACCAGCAATTGCAGGCGGCCTACGACGCCCAGCAACAGGCCCAGCGCCATCTGGAGCAACAGCACCAGGCCCTGGCCAACGATGAGCAGCAGTTGCAGCAAGGCCTTGACGACCTGGCCGGCGTCTTGCCCAAGGAAGCCCTCAAGGCCCTGAACGAAGACCCGGCCAATGCCTTCCTCGCCCTCGACCAGCAGATTGCCCAGCGCCTGCAGCAACTGGACCAGCGCAAGGACGAACTGGAAGAACAGCAAGCCCGCCAAACCCAGCTGGACAAGCTGCGTGATCAACAACAGACGCGCCTGCAAGGCCAGCAGCAGTTGCAGCAGAAACTGGCCGCCCTCGACGAGCAACGCCAGCAAGCCCTGGCCTCACTCGGCGAACTGCTCGGCGAACATGCCAGCGCCGAAGCCTGGCAACAGCACATGGACACCGCGCTGGAACACGCCCGCGCCCTTGACGCCGACACCGCCCAGCGCCTGCAGGAGCTGCGCACCCAGGGTGTACAACTGGCCAGCGAACTCAAGGCCAATGCCCAGCAGCAACAGGCGCTGGAAAGCGAGTGCCAGCAATTGCAGGGCCAGATCGCGCAATGGCGCAGCGAGCATCCGGAGCTGGACGACGCCGGGCTGGATCGCCTGCTGGCCATGGATGACGCCCAGGTGAATGAGCTGCGTCAGCGTGTTCAAGGTGCCGAGAAGGCCATCGAACAAGGCCGCGTGCTGCTGCAGGAACGTGAGCAGCGCCTGCAACAACACGCCGCACAAATGACCGTGGACACCTCGGCCGAAGCCCTGGAGCAGGCCCTGGCCGAACTGCGCGGGCGCCTGGCCAACCATGAGCAGCAGTGCGCCGAACTGCGCGCGCAACAGGCCGACGACCAGCGCCGGCAGCAGGCCCACCAGGCGCTGACGGCAGAAATCGAACAGGCCCACCAGCAGTGGCAACGCTGGGCCCGCCTCAATGCCCTGATCGGTTCGGCCTCGGGCGATGTGTTCCGCAAGATCGCCCAGGGCTACAACCTCGACCTGCTGCTGCACCACGCCAACGCCCAACTGCGTCAGCTGGCCCGCCGCTACCGCCTGAAGCGCGGCGGCAGTGCCCTTGGCCTGCTGGTGCTGGACACCGAGATGGGCGACGAACTGCGTTCGGTGCACTCGTTGTCGGGCGGGGAAACCTTCCTGGTGTCGCTGGCCCTGGCCCTGGGCCTGGCGTCGATGGCTTCCAGCACCCTGCGTATCGAATCGTTGTTCATCGACGAAGGCTTCGGCAGCCTCGACCCCGAGTCACTGCAGTTGGCAATGGACGCCCTCGACGGCTTGCAAGCCCAGGGCCGCAAAGTGGCGGTGATTTCCCACGTACAGGAAATGCACGAGCGCATCCCGGTACAGATCCAGGTGCGGCGTCAGGGTAATGGCCTGAGTCACGTGGAGGTGTGCGGGTGATCCTCTACTCGTTCCGCCGCTGCCCGTGGGCCATGCGTGCGCGCCTGGCCCTGCGCTATGCCGGCTGCGAGGTGGAGATCTGCGAAGTGGCGATGAAGAACAAGCCGGCAGAGCTGCTGGCCTTGTCGCCCAAGGGCACGGTACCGGTGCTGGACACCGGTGCCGGGGTACTGGAAGAGAGCCTGGACATCATGCGCTGGGCGCTGACGCAAAACGACCCGCAGGACTGGCGGCTACAGGCCAACCCTGTGGCTGCACAGCAGGCTGAAACGCTGATTGCGCGCAATGACACCACGTTCAAGGCGCACGTGAACCTGTACAAGTATGCCGAACGTTACCCGGAGCATTCCCGCGAACATTACCGCCAGCAGGCCGAGGCCTGGCTGGCGGAGCTAGAAGGCCTGCTGGCGGGCCAGCCCTACCTGCTGGCCGACCACCCGAGCATGGCCGATGCCGCGTTGCTGCCTCTGATGCGCCAGTTTGCCGGGGTCGAACCGCAGTGGTTCGCCGAGGCGGCTTATCCGCGGGTGCGGAGCTGGCTGGAGGGGTGGCTGGCTTCGGAGCTGTTCAAAGCGATCATGGTTCGCTGAACAGGGTGGAAATTTGGCCAGCAGGGCCGGCCCTTTCGCGGGTGAACCCGCTCCTACGACGGCCTGTGTCCACCACCATCTGTGTGTAGGTGCGGGTTTACCCGCGAATACGGTGGCGGCGGCAACAGTGAACGGCGCGTGAAAATTGGCCAGCAGGCCCGGCCCTTTCGCGGGTAAATCCACTTCTTGCACGGTGTGTCTGGCCAGTTCACCTATGAGCGAACCCTCCCAACCTCTTAATCGATGAACTTCAGGTCCGAAGGCGCGTCCTGCGCCATGGTCTGCACGGTCTCCCCCAACTTGCCAGTCAAGAGATCACGGCGCATGACCACGATCTGGTTGCTCTTCTGGTTGGCTACCAGCAGGAAATTGCCGCTAGGGTCCAGGGCAAATTCGCGGGGGTGATCGCCTTCCACGGAGCGGCGCTGCACGAACGTCAACTGGCCGTCATTCTTGCCAACCGCGAACACCAGGATTTCATTCGCCGTGCCACGGTTGCTCACGTACAGGAAGCGGCCGTCCGCCGACAGGTGCAGGCCTCCCGCTGCCTTGGCCGCTGCATCCTGCTGCTCGGTCAGCGGCAGGCGTTGACGCTCAAGCAAAGCAGCGTCCTCGACGTCGAACATCACCACTTCGCCACTCATCTCCAACGTCAGGTAAGCATGCTGGCCCTTGGCGTCGAACAGCAGGTGACGGGGCCCACTGCCTGGCGGCAAGGCCACCGAGGCCGGGATTGCCGGGCTCAACGGCTTGTCCACACTGGCGCCGTCGTAGCGGTAGATGAATACCTTGTCCGCGCCCAGGTCGCAGGCATAGACATGCTGG
This sequence comes from Pseudomonas sp. FYR_5, assembly GCF_043106315.1. NCBI lineage: Bacteria > Pseudomonadati > Pseudomonadota > Gammaproteobacteria > Pseudomonadales > Pseudomonadaceae > Pseudomonas > Pseudomonas sp. FYR_5. The sequence goes on from NZ_JBICMK010000040.1 coordinate 106,797, forward strand.
CCATCGGGCGACAGCACCAGTGCATGCACATGGGCACCGGCCTGGCGCTCGGGGTTGACGCCACTCGCCTTGTGCCGGGCCTGTTGCACCGCGGGCTCGAGTTTGCCGTCCCTGGCCACCGGGATGACCACCAGGCTGCCGCCGGGGTCAGGCTTGACCGCGTAGTTGGCCACGAACAGATAACGCTGGTCACGACTGAGGCTGGCGTGAGTCGGTTCGTCACCTTGGGTGACCATCTGGTTGAGCGGCTTGATTTCGCCCTTGGTGCTGACGCTGAAACTACTGGCATGGCCACCCGGGGTTTCATTGACCACGAACAGCTGACGCTGGTCGGCCGACAGCACAAGCCAGGAAGGGTTGACGTTCTTGACCACTTGTCGCGGTGTGGGGTCGATGCGGCCGGCCTTGTCGTCGAACTGGTAGCGGTAGATACCCTGGCTGGCGCCATCGGTGTAGCTGCCCACCAGCAACGTCGAGGCGTGGGCGTGGATAGTCAGGCTCATCAGGCTAGCGGTCAGCAGGTTAGTCCAGGTGCGGTTCATCTTGCTCATCATCCGGGGCGCGAAAGGCACTCATACAGACTAGTCGATGCGCGCCGTTGGCATCGTCGAGTTGCCACTCGTCTCCGGTGGCGATGGCGGCAGCGATTTGCTCAGGCGTGAACGACCAGCGGCGCAATTGGCGGCCGTCCATGCATTCGACAGTGAGGCCGGCTTCATCGGCGGTGAAGTCGAAGGCGTGCAGGCCGTCGATCAGAAGCATATCGCAGGCCTGCAGGGCGGTAGCGAGGGGGGACATAGGGGTACCAATCTGAAATGGATTGGCAGTATAACCTTGGGGCCGCATTGCGGCCCCTTCAATCAATGGGCAAAGATCGACCCACCCTCCTTGCCCACCATCTTCTCAGGCTTGATCAGGAACCGCGCCAATGCCGGTAGCAGCCACAACGCACCAAACATGTTCCAAAGCAGCATGAAGGTCAGCATCAGACCCATGTCCGCCTGGAACTTGATCGCCGAGAAAATCCAGGTGCATACCCCAATGGCCAGGCACAGCCCGGTGAACAGCACCGCTTTGCCGGTCGAGCGCAGGGTCTGGTAATACGCCTCCTGCAACGGTAAACCGGCACGCAGGAAGCTTTCCAGGCGGCTGTAGATATAGATGCCATAGTCCACACCAATCCCCACACCCAGCGCCACCACCGGCAAGGTCGCCACTTTCACCCCGATGCCCATGTAGGCCATCAGCGCGTTGCCCAGCACCGAGGTCAGCACCAGGGGCAGCACGATGCACAGCGTGGCGGCGAACGAGCGGAAGGTGATCAGGCACATCACGGCCACGCAGATGTACACCAGGATCAGGATGGTCAGCTCGGCCGACTTGATCACCTCGTTGGTCGCGGCCTCGATGCCCGCGTTGCCCGCCGCCAGCAGGAACTGCAGGCCTTCCTTGTCATGGCTGTCGGCAAACGCCTTGGCCACGGCGGTGACGCGCTCCAGCGTTTCAGCCTTGTGATCATTGAGGAACACCAGCACGGGTGCCAATGAGCAGTCGCCGTTGTAAAGGCCATCGGCCCGGGCGATAGAGTTGTTGAGGATGTCCGGGTTGCGCGACAGGGTTTCCCATTTCAGGCTGCCCTCGTTCATGCCCTTGATCACCTGTTTGGAAACGGTGACCAGGGAAATCGCCGACTGCACGCCAGGGGTGTTTTCCATGGTCCACATCAGCTCGTCGATCGGCGCCATGGTCGAGTGGACCGAGCACTTCTCCGACGGCGTCTTGACCATGATCACCAGCACATCGGAACTGGTCGAGTAGTTGCTGATGATGAAGTTGTTGTCCTGGTTGTAGCGCGAGTCGGGGCGCAGCTCCGGTGCACCCTGGTCGAGGTCACCGATCTTCAGGTTCTGGCTGTACCACAGGCCGCCGGCGAAGGCGAGCAGTGCCAGCACCACCGACACCGGCGCCACCTTGGCACTGGCGAAGTTCGACAACAGGCGCCAGAACGGGTGCTCGCGGGTCGCGTCTTTCTTGCTGCGCTCGATGGCCTTCTTGCTGATGCCGACGTAGGAGATGGCCACCGGCAACATGATCAGGTTGGTGAACACGATCACCGCCACACCGATGGAGGCGCCGATGGCCAGTTCGCGAATCACCCCGATGTCGATGATGAGCAGGGTAATGAAGCCCACTGCGTCGGCAAGAATGGCGATCATTCCCGGCAGGAACAACTGACGGAATGTGCGCCGGGCAGCGGTTAGGGCATTGTCGGCATCACTCGACTGCAGCGCGATACCGTTGATCTTCTGCACCCCGTGGGAAATGCCGATGGCGAAGATCAGGAACGGCACCAGCATCGAGTACGGGTCCAGGCCAAAGCCCACCGCATGCATCAGCCCCAACTGCCAGACCACCGCCACCAGCGTGGTAATGAGCACGGCGACAGTGCTGCGGATGCACCAGGTAAACCAGTACAACAACACCAAGGTGATCGCCAGGGCGACGCCGAAGAACATCGCCACCATCACCAGGCCATCGATCAGGTCACCGACCTTCTTGGCAAAGCCGACGATGTGGATTTTTACATTGGGGTTCTGCGCCTGGAACTTGTCGCGGATCTTCTCTTCCAGCAGGTGAGAGAACTGCTGGTAGTCCAGCTTCACCTGTTTGCCAGGGTCCTGCGGGTCCGGGTAGCTCTCCAGCAGCGGCACGTCGACGATGCTGGACTTGAAGTTGTTGCCCACCAGGCGCCCCACCTGGCCTGACTTGAGCACGTTGTCGCGCAAGCTATCGAGGCTGTCCTGCGAACCGTTGTAGGTGTTAGGGATTACTTCGCCACCGGAAAAGCCCTCCTCGGTGACCTCGCTCCAGCGCACGCTGGGGCTCCACAGTGACTTCAACCCGGCCCGGTCGACACCGGGAATGTAGAACACCTCGTCATGGATCTGACGCAAGGTCTCCATGTAGTCCTTGTCGAAGATGTCACCGTTCACCGCCTCCACCGAGATGCGCACGGTGTTGCCGAGGTTGGCCAGGTCGTTGCGGTGCTCCATCATCTGCTCGATGAACGGGTGCTGCAGCGGGATCATCTTCTCGAAGCTGGTGGACGGGCGAATCTGCGTGGCCTGCCAGAACAGGAAAATGCTGACCAGCACGCACAGGGCGATGACCACGGGGCGGTTATTGAAGATCAGGCGTTCGAGCAGCGTGGCTTGATCCTGATGATGCGGGTGCATGGCAATGCTCTCCCTGCTGGTCATGGACGCACCTCCCGGGCAGCCTGATCAGCCCCTTCGGCGCTGGTCAGGTGCACACCACCCTGCCCTACCAGCAGCAGGCCGCCGTTGGCCAGGCCACTGACGCCGGCCAGGGCGAGGCGGTCGGCACGGTTGTACACGCTGAAAGTCTGGCCGTCGTCCGTGCTGCGCAGCACGCTGCCACCATTGCCGACCAGCACCAGGGTGCCATCATCGACAAGCGTAGCGCCTGCCAGGCCGAACTCCAGCGTACCGCGCGCGGCCTTGAGTTCGATCGGCTGCCAGCTGTCACCGAAGTCGCTGGAGCGGAACAGGTTGCCGCGAAGGCCGTAGGCCAGCAGGGTCTGCGGCCTGGCGGTGCCGATCACGCCGAACAGCGAGCCCTCGTAGGGGCCCTGGACCTTGGCCCAGGTCTGGCCCTTGTCGGCGGAGCGGTACATACCGCCCTGCTCACCCACGATGAACAGGCCGGCATCGCGCACTTGGGCGATACCGTTCAGGTGCAACTGATCCGGGTTGTCCAGCCGCTCGGCCACGTCCTGCCAGTGCTGCCCGCCATCGGTGGTTTCCAGCAAGGCGCCATAGGCCCCCACGGCAAAGCCGTGCTGGGCGTCGAGGAAGGTGACATCGAGCAAGGGCGCTTCACGGGCGAGGTCTTCGAACTGCTTGCTCCAGGTAGCGCCGCCGTCGCTGCTGGCAAGTATCTGCGCGTCATGGCCGACGGCCCAGCCATGCTTGTCATCGAGGAAAAACACGGCAGTGAGCAATTGCCGGGTGGGTACCCGGGCCTGGGTCCAGGTACTGCCCTGGTCGTCGGAGAACAGAATGTGGCCGCGATCACCGACCACCACCAGACGCTTGCCGGCATGGGTGGTGTCGATCAACAGGCTTTCACTGGCCTTGGCCGACTCGGTGGAGTATTCGTCGGCTGCCGCGGCCTGGGCGCTGTCGGCCCACACACCCAATGCCAGTGCCAGCATCGCGCTGGCTGCCCATGGCCAGGCACCACGCCTGGCTGGCGTACGTAACTGCTCCCTCATGACTGCCCCCTTGTTGTGTTCTTTTTGGTGGGTCAATGCCTTGCAGGCCTTGCGAATGCCTGATCTAGAGGCCTGCAATAGCTTGAGGGGATCGTAGCGGGGATGTTGGCGGGAGTACAACGGGCGGGGTGTTATGTTTTGTTGTCGGCCGGGGAAAGCCGGGGCCGCTGGGCGGCCCTTCGCGGGTAAACCCGCTCCTACAAAGGTTACGTCCCCCTGTAGGAGCGGGTTCACCCGCGAAGGGTTGCAAAGCAGCCCCAATTCACAAGAATTACGCCAGGCTCTTGCTCACCACTTCATACACATCACTGGACAGCTCGCCAGACGCCAGAATGCGCTCCAGCTCACCCTTCATCAGCGCCTGACGCGCATCGTCATACTTGCGCCAGCGGGTCAGCGGCGCCAGTTGCCGCGATGCAATCTGCGGATTCAGCGCATTCAGCTCGATCACCAGGTCCGCCAGGAAGCGATACCCCGAGCCATCGGCAGCATGGAAGTTGACCAGGTTCTGCCCGGCAAAGGCACCGATCAGCGCACGCACCTTGTTCGGGTTCTTCAGGGTGAAGGCCGGGTGCTGCATCAATGCCTTGACCCGCGCCAGCCCGCCCGGCAGCGTGCTGGCCGCCTGCACGCTGAACCATTGGTCCATGACCAGCGGGTTGTCCTTGAAGTGCTCGGCAAACGCTTCCAGCGCTTTCGCGCGCTCGGCCTCGAACGGCGAGTTGACCAGTACCGCCAGCGCGGTAAGGCGCTCGGTCATGTTGTCGCAGTGCTCGAACTGCTCCAGGGTCGCCTCCAGCACCTGTTGCTTGCCACTCTGCATCAGGTACGACAGGGCGATGTTCTGCAGGCTGCGGCGGGCAAAGTGCTCGGCCGAGGCCACATAGGCAGTGCTGCGCGACACTTCGCGGTTGGCCTGGTAACGCGCCCACAGGGTGTCGAACAGGTGTTCGGCGATCTGCTGGCGTGCGAACTCGCGGGCGGCATGGATGGCGTCGACATCGGCCACCTGGCTGATCTCGGTAAGGTACGCCTCACCTGGCAGCGAGAGCATTTCGGCCACCATGGCCGGGTCCAGCGATGCATTGCCCAGCACAGTGCCCAAGGCGGTAATCAGGCGCTGGTCGAGCTTCAGGGCTTCGCCGCGTTGATGCTGGCCGATCAGTTCCTGCAGTACCTGCACCGACAGCTGCTGGCCCGCTTCCCAGCGGTTGAAGCCGTCGCTGTCGTGCTGCATCAGGAACATCAGCTGGTCGCGGCCATACGGGAAGCTCAGCTTCACCGGGGCGCTGAAGCCACGCAGCAGCGACGGCAGCGGCTTGGCCTGGATGCCCTGGAAGGTGACGGTTTGCTCGGCCTCGGTCACCGACAGCACGCGGCTGGTCCCTTGAGCGGCGTCTTCGCCAACCAGTTGCAGCGGCAGGTCGTTGCCGGCGGCATCCAGCAGGCCCAGTTCCACCGGGATCACGAACGGCAGTTTCTCGGCCTTGTCCGGGGTCTGCGGGCAGCTCTGGCGGAACGTCAGGCTGTAGGTCTGCGCGGCGTCGTCATACGCTTCGCTGACCTCCAGGCGTGGGGTGCCCGCCTGGCTGTACCAGCGCTTGAACTGGGTGAAGTCGACGCCGTTGGCGTCTTCCATGGCCTTGATGAAGTCGTCGGTGGTTACCGCCTGGCCATCATGACGCTCAAAATACAGGTCGCTGCCTTTACGGAAGCCTTCGCTACCCAACAGGGTACGGACCATGCGCACCACTTCGGCGCCCTTCTCGTACACGGTCAGGGTGTAGAAGTTGGAGATTTCGATGAAGCTTTCCGGGCGCACCGGGTGGGCCATGGGGCCGGCGTCTTCGGCGAACTGGTGGGTGCGCAGGTAGGCCACGTCTTCGATGCGCTTGACCGTGCGCGAGTTCATGTCGGCACTGAACTCGGCATCGCGGAATACCGTGAAGCCTTCCTTCAGCGACAACTGGAACCAGTCACGGCAGGTAACGCGGTTGCCTGACCAGTTGTGGAAGTACTCGTGGGCGACCACGCCTTCGACGCGCTGGTGCGCAGCATCGGTGGCGGTTTCGGCACGGGCCAGCACACAGCTGGAGTTGAAGATGTTCAGGCCCTTGTTTTCCATGGCGCCCATGTTGAAGTCATTGACCGCAACAATCATGAAGATGTCCAGGTCGTACTCGCGGCCATAGACTTCTTCGTCCCAGCGCATGGACTTTTTCAGGCTGACCATGGCGTGGTCGCACTTGTCGATGTTCTCGGGCTCGACGTAGATGCGCAGGGTCACATCACGGCCGGACTGACGGGTGAAGCTGTCTTCAACGCACCACAGGTCACCGGCCACCAGAGCGAACAGGTAGGCCGGCTTCATGAACGGGTCTTCCCAGGTCGCCCAGTGGCGGCCATCTTCGGTCGGCCCGCTGCCGATCGGGTTGCCGTTCGACAACAATACCGGGTAGCGATGCTGCTCGGCGATGACCGTGGTGGTGAAGGTGCTCATCACGTCCGGGCGGTCGAGGTAGTAGGTGATCTTGCGGAAGCCCTCGGCCTCGCACTGGGTGCAGAACATCTTGCCCGACTTGTACAGGCCTTCCAGGGCGGTGTTGCTTTCCGGGTGGATCTTCACGCTGGTGTCGAGGGTGAAGCGCTCGGCCTTGGGCTGTACGGTCAGGCTGTCGGCGTCGAGCTGGTAGTCGCCTGGCTGCAGTTCCTGGTCATCCAGCGAGGCGCGCAGCAGTTCCAGCTGCTGGCCATCGAGTTCCAGTGGCGGCAGGCCGGCACCGCGTGCCGGGTTGCGGCGCATGACCAGTTGCGCGTGAACCAGCGTGTGGTCCTCGAACAGCTCGAAGGTCAGGTGCGTCTCGTCGATCAGGTACTCCGGCGCCTGGTAATCCTTGAGGTAGATCACTTGCGGTTGTTCGGTACGCATGTGCAGGTCCTTTTTACTGGAGCACGGCCAACTGGTAGGCCGTGTACTTGCGAATATTGATCACACCGGTGTCGAAGATCAGGTACTGGCCCTTGATGCCCAGCAGCGTGCCCTCGGCCACCGGGTCCTTGTCGAGGTTGAAGCTGACAATCTTCTTGGGGTACGCCTCGACCGGGTAGTTCATCTGCACCACTTCGGCGTCCGGCAGCGGCTGGATCGCCTGCAGGCCGAAGCGCCCCTGCAGCTCGCGCAGGCCGTCGGCGCAGGCTTCGAAGACCTGCTCCCGGATGGCCGGCAGGTCGAGCACCTCGGCATCGCCCTTGAGCAGCGCGCGCCAGTTGGTACGGTCCGGCACCTGGCTGCGCAGCACGTCTTCGACCAGGCCCGATTGCTGCCGGGTGGCCACGCGCATGATCGGCAACGCCTGACTGGCACCCTGGTCGAGCCAGCGGGTGGGCAGCTGGGTGGCACGGGTAATGCCGACCTTGATCCCCGACGAATTGGCCAGGTACACGATGTGGTCGGTCATGCAGAACTGTTCCCCCCACGACGGCTCCCGGCAGGTGCCGGCGTCGTAGTGGCATTTTTCCGGGGCCATGATGCACACATCGCACTGGGCCAGCTTGGTCATGCACGGGTAGCAGTAACCCTGGCTGAAGCTGGTCTTGGTGCGCTTGCCGCAATGGCTGCAATGAATGGCGCCGAGGTATTCCAGGCGCAGGCGCTGGCCGATCATGGGGTTGACCGGCACCTGCGTGTCATCCAGGCGGAAGCTGTACTGCACCACCGGTGCCTGCAGGCTGACGGCCATTTTGCTCAACGAGCCACGCGCGAGTTCGATCAATGTACCGAGTCCGACTTGAACAGAATGTTGGCGATGGGCGCGGACTTCGACGCGCATTCCTGTGGGCCCATGTAGCCGGTGCGCTGGTCTTCGGGCAGGTTCTTCATCTCCCAGGCGATGACCGCCTGCAGCGACAGTTCTTTCTGCTCGGCCGTGAGCTTGCGGCCATCCGACCATTTGCCGATTTCCACCGCCAGTTTCAGGCTCTGGTAGATTTCCGGGGTGATGTTTTCAATCATTTGCGCGAAAGTGGACATAGTGTCTCCTGATTCAAGCCGACAGTTTACGCCGGGCCAGCGCCCCACCCAAGAGCCCGGTCAGGCATCCGATGAGCAGCCCGCCGACGTGGGCGGCATTGGCGATCTGGCCAAGGCCGAGGGTGCCGACCACGCCGGTCAGGCACACCACCAGCCAGATCAGCATCATCACCAGCACGCCCTTGGGCAGGTTGAAGTAACGGTCGGGCGCCAGCCACTGGTACAACCAGATGTGCCCGAGCAGGCCGTACAGCACGCCGGACAGGCCGCCAAACAGGCTCGGCCCGCTGGTGTAGTGCTGGGCCAGGTTGGACACCAGGCTGAACAGCAGGGTCAGGCACAGCAACGCCCACGGGCCCTGGCGCAGTTCGATGCGTTTGCCCAGCTCCCAGTACCACAGGCTGTTCATGGCCAGGTGCAGCACACCGAAATGCAGCAGCATGGGCGACACCAGTCGCCACCACTGACCTTGGTCGAGGGTTTGCGCCAGCGAGGTGAAGTACAGGTAGTCGCCCTGGACACGGAAGTCGAGGAAGGTGAACCAGCTGATGGTGGTGATGTTGTCACCAAGCCCCGTAAGGCCGGCGACGATGAAGCACAGCAGCAGGGTGAGGGTGGTGATTTTGCAGGCCTTGGCCTGGGCTGCCAGAGAAGGCTGTGTGGGGGCATTCGCGGGTGAAACCGCCCCTACAGGGTCGGCGCTGGCCGGCAGGTCGGCGTTGCCGTTGGGGTAGCGCTGGTAGAGCTGCAGCACATCTTCGGCCAAGGTGTCGGGGGCCCAGAGGACCTGGGCATCACCCTCCTCGCTGACCCGGTGCGGCACCTGCAGGCGCTGCAACAGCTGGACGAAGCCGCTGAGGTCGACCGACAGCGGCAGGCGCATCACTTCGATTATGTTCATTGGTTGGCCTGTGGGCGGTCAACGTCGACCCAAACGAACTTGTGTGGGTCGATGCGGGTTTCATCATCCAGCCGGTAGGCGACCAGCTTGCCGTAGAGCACGGCGCTGTAGTCCAGGCAGGCCAGGTTGGCGCGGATTGGCGCCGGGCGGCCGCTGCGCCAGTAATGACCGACGAACAGCATCGGCTGGTCTTCGTCATATCGCAGCAAGGCGTTCTTCTGGCTGTGGCTGAGCGGGGTACTGGCCACTTCTTCGGGCAAGGCATCGGGCTGGAACACGATGTCACCGTAGGTTTTCGGGTCTTCTTCCCAGAACTTGGTGCGGAAGAACGCGCGGGTCAGGCCGTCGCCGCCGGTCAGCGTCAGCCCGTCCGGCAGGCGCATGTCGGTACCGCGCAACAGGCGGTTGCACACCGTGTCGGCAAAACTGCCACTCACGGCCGAGGCCTGGATGAAGTGTTCATCGATGCGTCCGTCGGGGTATTGCTGGCGCAGCGGCTCGATCAGCCGCGGGTCCCAGCAGGCGTGCACCAGACGGAAACGGCCGGCGTCAACGAACAGCGGCAGCTGGTAGAACCAGTTGACGAAATCGTGCCAGTCGCCAGGGTGCTGGGCAAACTGGGTCAGGGTTTCGTCAATCAGCCGGGCATGCCGCGGCGTGTGTTCGCGTACATAGGCCTTGCCGCTGCCAGGCAGTGCCGGGGTGACCCAGCCCAGGGCGTTGTATTCGTGGTTGCCCATGATGCAGAACGCCTGGCCGGCTTCGACCATGTCGTGGACGATGTACAGCGCCTCACGAATGCGTGGCCCGCGGTCGACGATATCGCCAAGGAACAGCACCTGACGTCGCGGGTGGCGCCACACGCCGGCCACGCGCTTGTATCCGAGGGCGTCGAGCAGGCGTTCAAGGGTCAGCGCACAGCCGTGCACGTCGCCGATGATGTCAAAACTTCGCGCCGGATCGAGCATCAGTCGTCACTGCTCCCCAGGCGGCTGCCCCAACCCAGCTTGGTGCGGCAGACCTCGTAGTAATTGTGGTCCAGCGGGTGGATCAGGCGCAGTTTCTGCGGCTTCTTGCTGACCGTGATGGTGTCGCCGGGGGCACAGGTGAAGTGGTTCTGGCCGTCACAGGACACCTGCGGGTAGATCTGCAGGTCCTTGGACACCACGATCTTCAGCTCGCTGTTGCCGTCGACCACGATCGGCCGGCCCGACAAGGTGTGCGGGTACATCGGCACGATGACGATGGCATCGAGCTTGGGGTGCATGATCGGGCCACCGGCCGACAGCGCATAGGCGGTGGAGCCGGTGGGGGTGGCGACGATCAGGCCGTCGGCTTTCTGGCTGCAGACGAACTGGCCGTCGATGTAGATCTCGAACTCGATCATGCGCGTGGACTTGCCCGGGTGCAGCACCACGTCGTTCAGTGCATCGCCCTGGCCGATGGCCTCGTGGTGGCGGCGCACCTCGGCCTGCAGCAGGAAACGGTTTTCCACCAGGTAGTGGCCGTCGAGCACTTCGGCGACCTTCTGCTCCAGCTCGTCGGGGCGGATGTCGGTGAGAAAACCCAGGTTGCCACGGTTGATACCCAGCACCGGAATGTTGTGTCGGGCCAGCGCGCGGGCTGCGCCCAGCAGGCTGCCGTCGCCGCCGACCACGATGACCAGGTCGCAGACCTCGCCCAGCAGCTTGCGGGTGGACGTTTGCAAGCCATGGCCGGGCAGCACTTCGGCAATGGTGTCCTCGAGGATCACGTGCAGGTGGCGATCGAGGAGGAATTTTTTAAGTCGGCGAATGGTGTCGAGCACCTGCGAGCTGCCAAGGCGACCGATGATACCGATATTGCGAAATTGCTCCATGGGGCTCCTGCAAGGCTTTGCGGCGGGTGACGATGCGCCGATTATGGGCGAAACCACCGGGCAGCGGCAAACCGGCTATGCTCGCAGGATGACGCCATTCGCCCAGCTCCACGACCTGCCCCGACAATTGCAGCGCGCCACCGTGCGTGACCTGGCATGGACCCTGTTGTCACCGCCCCTGCTCAGCGACCCGCCCTGCCCCCAGCGACACCCGCTGGCGGGCAGCCTGTGGGCGCAGCAGCCGCAACGCCTTGAACAATGGTTGCGGGCCCTGGATGCCGATGACCGACCGTTGCGCGCGTGGCTGGCGCAATTGGGCAGCCGGCGCCTGGGGCATTACTACGAACGCCTGTGGCAGTTTGCCCTGGGCCAGGCGCCAGGCATCGAGCTGCTGGCCGCCAACCTGGCGATTCGCGATGGCGGGCGCACCCTGGGCGAGCTCGACGTGGTGCTGCGCGACCGCGACGGCGTGCACCACCTGGAACTGGCGATCAAGCTGTACCTGGGCCCGGAAGACGCCGGGCACGACCCGCATGCCTGGCTGGGGCCTGGTTGCCATGATCGGCTGGGGACCAAGCTTGCACACCTGGCAGGGCACCAGTTGCCCATGTCCAAGGGGGCGCAGAGCCGCGAGATGCTGGCCAAGCTGGGGATTGAGCAGGTACAGGCACATGTGTGGCTGGGCGGCTATCTTTTCTACCCGTGGCCGGGCCATGCCAAGCCACCCACCGGCGCCAACCCGCAGCATTTGCACGGGCGCTGGGTGCGACGGCAGGACTGGGTGCTGGCTGAAGGTGAACGGTGGCAGCCGCTGCAACGGCATGCCTGGCTGGCACCTGCGCGGTTCGAGGCAGGCGAATGCTGGCTGGCGGAGCAGTTTGCAGCCTGGTTGCATATGCTGGAGCAGCAGGCACCGGCGCAGTTGCTGGTGCGACTGGAGCAGGAGTCCGATGGCGCCTGGCAGGAGGTGGAGCGGGTGTTTCTTGTGGCTGATGACTGGCCGTATCTGCCCGGTAACTGATGTCACCTGTTCCGGCCCCTTCGCGGGCACG
>NZ_JBICMK010000041.1:0-25425 GCF_043106315.1 Pseudomonas sp. FYR_5
CCGGCCCTGCTGGCCAATCTCCACCCGCCGTTCACCGTTGCCGCCGCTACCGTATTCGCGAGTAAACCCGCTCCTACGCCCGATCGGGGTGGACACACATCGGTGATTGACCACAGGCCCCTGTAGGAGCGGGTTTACCCGCGAAAGGGCCGGTACAAGCCACTACATGATCAGACCAGCTCCGCCCGCTTCAGCTCACTCTTCAGATAGGCATAGTAGATGGGCCCCGCCACGACACCAGGCAGCCCGAACGCCGCCTCGAATACCAGCATCGCCAGCAGCAATTCCCATGCCTTGGCACTGATCTGCCCACCCACGATCCGCGCGTTGAGGAAGTACTCGATCTTGTGGATGACGACCAGGTAACCCAGCGCCGCCGCCGCCACCCAGATCGACAGCGACAGGCCGACGATGGTGATCAAGGTATTGGACATCAGGTTGCCGATCACCGGCAGCAGGCCCAGCAGGAAGGTCAGCACGATCAGCGTCTTGGTCAGCGGCAGGTGCACGTCGAACAGTGGCATCACCACGGCCAGGAAAACGCCGGTGAAGATCGTGTTGAGCAGCGAGATCTTGATTTGTGCGAACACGATGTTGCGAAACGCCTTCACCAGCAGGCTAAGACGCTCGAACAGCGCCGCCGCCAGGGGCTTGCGCCGGGAAACATCGGGAATGCGCTGCAAAGCGATGATGGCGCCGAGGATCATGCCGATCAGCAGCGTCACGAACATGTGTGCCATGCCCTTGCCCACCAACTGCAAATCGCTCAGGTGGCTCTTGATCCAGTCGCCGATGGCCACCTTGAACTCTGCGGCACTGGCCGGCAGGTAGCCCTCGATGAAGGGTGGCAACTGACCGCGGGCCTGCTCGACCAGGGCAATGAACTTGTCCAGCGAGGCGCCAGGGTTTTCCGCCTCGTGCAGCAGGAAGCTGAAGGCACCGGCAATCAGCAGTGTCAGGGTGCTGACAACCAGCGTGCCGAGCAGCGCCACGGCCAGCCAGCGCGCACGCTGGCCAGCAAACAGCGGTTGCAGGCGCGGGGTCAGCATGTTGACCAGTTCGAACACCAGAAGACCGGCCAGCAGGCTGGGCAGCAACTTCAGGGGCAAAGCCAGCAGCAGCCCGGCCATGACGATGATCAGGCTGGCCAGGGTGATCTGACGGGGGGTAAAGGTCATACAGCCTCGACGGCAGACAGCGGGAATGCCGCAGTCTGCCAGCCTTGGCGGCGCAGGCATAGGCGCAGGTCATTTCTTCTTCAGGCAGTCACTCATGAACGCCTTGCGCTCGTCCCCCTTCAGGGCTTTGGTGGTGGCGTCAGCATTGCAGGTCTTCATTTTCTCTTGCTGGGTGTGTGGCACATCCTTTTTCAGGCAGGTGCTCATGAACGCTTTGCGTTCATCGCCCTTGAGGGCCTTGGCGGTGGCGTCGGCGTTGCAGGTTTTCATTTTTTCCTGCTGCGCGGTATTGGCAGCGAAACCTTGGGCACTGAACAACACCGCCAGCGCCAGTAACGGGATTTGCAGCACTTTCATGGAGTGGTCTCCTGGGCTCCGCGCCCGATGCACGGGGTCGAGCTGAGTGTAGCCAAGAATGTTCAGCGCCCCGCCCGCGCCTGCCGGCGGTACTGCTCGGGCGTACACCGGGCCTGGCGCTGGAACATGGCGATGAACGCCGAAGCGCTGCTGTAGCCAAGGTCGAAGGCAATGGCCTGAATCGGCAGGCCGGCTTCCAGCGCTTCGATGGCACGCAGAAAACGCAGGCGCAGGCGCCATTCGCCAAAGCTGATGCCCAGTTCGCGCAGAAACTGGCGGGCCAGGGTGCGTTCGCTGACGTGCACGCGGGCGGCCCAGTCGGCCAGCGGGCGGTTGTCCCCCGGCTCGGCGCTGAGCGCGCCGAGCACCTGGCGCAAGCCATCGCTGTGGGCAAACGGCAGGTAGCAGGCCAAGGTGGGCGCCAGCAGCAACTGGTCAAGCAGTACCTGTACCAGGCGCTGGTCACGCTCGTCCTCGGCCACCTTGAGATTGCGCCGGGCGAAGTCACCGAGGATGGCCTTGAGGATGTCACTGATCATCAGGCTGCACGGGCGCGCTGGCAGGGCTGCGCACAGGCTGCGGTCGAGGTAGATGGAACGATAGACGATGGCCTGGGGGTTGTAGCAGCCGTGCTCGGTGTCGGGCGGCACCCAAACGGCGTAGTGCGGCGGCGACAGGAAGCGCTGGCCGGCCACATCCAGATGCATCACGCCGTGGGCGGTGTAGTTCAGCTGGCCCCAGGCGTGTTGGTGCACGGCGCTGTGGGTGTCGGCAACGAACTCGTCGTGGCGGAAGTACACCGGGGCCGGCAGTTGGGTGAACTGGGGGATATCGAGGTATTTACGCGGCATGCTGTCTGCTTTGCAGGGTCGGTTGTCTGGATAGAAGTATAGGCTTGTAGACAGACATTCGATAATACAGGCCTATCGAGGGCCTGCCTTGCTGGCTTTCGCGGGCTCGCCCGCTCCCACAGGATCTGCGCCAGCCTCCAGGTCTGTGTATCCCCGTAGGAGCGGGTTCACCCGCGAAGGGCTGCAAAGCAGCCCCATTCCAGCCCCCAACGAGTACCCTGCTGCATGAACTACCTGTTCCCCCTCACCGCCATCCTCATCTGGGCCGGCAACACCGTGGTCACCAAGATGTCGGCTGGCGCCATCCACCCCGCGGAGATCGGCTTTTACCGCTGGCTGCTGGCCGCCTTGCTGTTCACCCCGTTCCTGCTGCCCGCCGTATGGCGCAACCGTGCAGCCATCCGTCCGCACCTGGCCAAGGTGTTCGTGCTCGGCGTGCTGGGCATGGCGATGTACCAGAGCCTGGCCTACTTCGCCGCTGGCATCACCAGTGCCACCAACATGGGCATCATCCTCTCGCTGATGCCGCTGATGTCACTGGCGCTGTCCATCGTCTGGCTGGGCCAGCGCCTGAGCTACGGTGCCTTGTTGGGCGCGGTGGTGTCATTCTTTGGCGTGCTTGAAGTGGTCAGCGCCGGCCACCCCGCCAGCCTGCTGCAGCAAGGGCTGAACAGCGGCGACCTGTTGATGCTGGTGGCCACCTTGGCCTATGCGCTGTACAGCTTCCTGCTGAAGAAATGGCAGCTGCGCCTGCCGCCGATGCAGCTGTTGTACCTGCAGATCCTGGTGGCCATCGTCGTGTTGCTACCGCTGTTCCTGCTGTCGGACAAGACCGGCCTGAACAGCCACAACATCGGCCTGGTCCTGTATGCCTGCGTACTGGCCTCGATGGTCGCGCCACTGGTGTGGATGCAGGCCGTGCACCGTCTGGGGCCCAGCCGCACCACGCTGTTCTTCAACCTGCTGCCGCTGGTCACTGCGCTGATCGCCGCCGTGGTACTCGACGAGCAACTGGCCAGTTACCACCTGGCTGGCGGCTTGCTGACCCTGGCCGGCGTAGTGCTGGCCGAACGCTGGACCACACCGATCCGCCGCCAAGGCGCTTGAGCTAAAGCCCTGCCGCCTTGAGCCGGGCGGCATGTTCGGTGAACAGCCGCACCGGCTCGGCGCCTTTGCCCACTGCACCGAGTGACTGGTTGACGATGTCCAGGTGATCGAGCGGGTAATCGTCGCCGATCACCTGCCCCAGGTGCGAACTGAAACGCCCGACCATGCCATCGCAATGGCCCTTTTCCTTGATGAAGCTGCGTGCGAACAGGCGGCAGAAGCGGCTGCTGCCGTCGAAGCGGTTGCGCCCCTGGTCTGTCAGGCCCGGTTGCAAGGTGCCGGACCAGGAGTAATAGCGTACGCCATTGACCTCATAAGCCCCTTCCCCACCCCAGGTTTGCGGCAGGCCCTGTGGATAAGCCTGGTTGAACAGTGCCACCCCGGCGCTGGTCAGCGACTGGTGCGAGGCGTGCACATCTACCGGCAGCGGCTCACGACGCCAGCCGGTTTCCAGCCACACCAGCAGCACGGCAAACCCATGCAGCACAGCCTTGAGGATGCGCCCCTGGGGTGAATCGCCCGGTGCCGTGCGTTCCAGGTGGTCGGCCAGCTCGGAGCCATGGTTGGGCCCCGCCACCGAGGTGACCGACGCCACCCGCCCCGGCCGTTTGGCCGCTGCGTAACGCGCGCTCAGGGCGCCCTGGCTGTGGCCGATGAGGTTGACCTTGTCGACGCCGGTACGTTGGCAAATGTCGTCAATGATCGCCAGCAACTGTTCGCCGCGCACCTCGCTGGAATGCAGCGGCGAAACCTGCACCGGAAACACCTGCGCCCCGCCCTTGCGCAAGGCCGGCACAATGCCGAACCAGTAGGGGTAGAGCACCATCCGGACAAACCCGAGCATGCCCGGCACCAGCACCAGCGGGTATCGCGTGGCCAACTCCTGCTGCATTGCCGCAGCTCCTTTGCGTGGACGACGGGTCAACACTACAGCGGCCATGATGACCATCGCAATCGAACTCCTGGCGCGCGCTGTGGTTCAAAACCACACAGACCCTTTGCAAGGAGCGGGACCATGTACAAGCAGACCCTGGCGATCCTTCTGGCAAGCGCCACCCTGGCCGCCTGCGGCAGCCGCCCGGAAAACCCGGTGGATTACGTCACCTACCGCGACGAGCCGCTGGTCAAGCAGGTGGAGCACGGTATGACCATGCAGAAGGTCATCGCCATTGGCGGCAGCCCATCGAACGTGATCGACCTGCCGCACGGGGGCACCTGCAACGACTACATCCTCAACCGCGATGGCAATCAGCAGCCCTACTACGTGCGCTTCGATGCCACCGGCCATGTCGATGCCAAAGGCTTCAAGACCTGCAAACAACGCCAAGAGGACAGCGACGCCCTGCATGGCGCGTAAGCCTGCGCTCCAACCTGACCCTGACCCCTGCTGGAGATAACCATGAGCAATGTTGAACTGACCGATGTGAAAACCCTGCGCGAGCGTGCACGCCAGCATGTGGAGCAAGGTGCAGTGACCGAGGGTTACCACGCCGACCGTGAGCAGATCCTGCGCCTGCTTAATGAATCGCTGGCCACCGAACTGGTCTGTGTGCTGCGCTACAAACGCCACTACTTCATGGCCAGCGGCATCAAGGCCGGTGTGGCTGCCGAGGAATTTCTGGAACATGCCAACCAGGAAGCCGAACATGCCGACAAGTTGGCCGAGCGCATCGTGCAACTGGGTGGGGAACCGGACTTCAACCCCGACAACCTGACCAAGAACTCGCATGCCCAGTACGTGGCCGGCAACTCGCTGAAAGAGATGGTGCTGGAAGACCTGGTGGCAGAGCGGATTGCCATAGACAGCTACCGCGAGATCATTCAGTACATCGGGGATAAAGACCCGACTACCCGTCGTATATTCGAAGACATCCTGGCGCAGGAAGAAGAGCACGCGGACGATATGTCCGACCTGCTGCAAGGCCTTTGATTTCTGACACTCTCCTGGGGCCGCTTGCGGCCCCTTGCTATTTCCGCGCTTTCACTGTCGCCGGCGCCTTGCCTGCCTTCATCTGCTGCAACAACGGCGTGCACTGGTTCGGGTCATCCCCGCTGCTGGGCGCGATCAGCGCCAGCAACCCTGCCGCCGGCCCTGCAACCACACCCAGCGCAACCATCCCTGCGCCACGTAACGCCAGCGGCAGCGCCTGCACACCGGCGTTCGGTCTGGCGAACGATCCGCGCACATACAACGGTGAACGCAGCGAGAACAACCGCAGCCCTTTCGATTCCGGGGTGATGTTCAAATCCAGTTGCTCGGAAGCGAAATTCGCCGTGCCGTCGATGTAGATGATCGCGTTCTCGGTATCGAAGATGAACAGCCGCGTAGTCGCCAGGCCATCCTTGATGCCAACATCGGCCGCCGCACAGTTGATCTTCACGTCCTCATCACCAAACAGCTTGCCGACCACATAGTTGCCCACGTTCAACCCGGCAATTTCCATCAGGCTGCGGCTGATGGCGCCATCGTTGATCAGCATGCGCAGGTCGCCATTGGCTGTCCCCAGCAAGGCGGCTACCGAGTTGCCACGGCCGCTGATGTCGGCGTCGCCATTGAGCTCACCAAAGCTGGTCTGCATCGGTGCAAAGGTGGGGAACAGTTGCTTGAGCTTGAAGCCGCGAGCAGTCAACTTCGCACGCCCCTGCAAGGGCACACTGCGCCCGTCCAGGCGGATGTTGGAGGCCAGGCTGCCGCCGGCCACGCCAAAACGTAAGGGCTCCAGGCGCAACAGGCCGTCTTCGAGCATCACATGGGCCGACAGGTCAGTGAACGGCAGTTGCGCGCTGTGCACGATGCGCTTGCCAGCGAAAGTGACGTCAGCATCCATCGCGCGCCAGCGCTCGGTGCGAAACGCCTCCACTGGCAGCACCTTGCCCACAGGCTGCTTGCTGGCACCGCCGCGGGCCTTCTGTTCGGCATTGGAGTCGGCGCCGATCAGCGGCGCCAGGTCCTTGAACAGCAACTGGTTCGATACCAGGTTACCGGACAGTCTGGGCCGTGGCTGGCTGGCAACGAAGGCCAGGTCCCCGTGGATATCGCTGTCGCCGATCTTGCCGTTGAAGCCGTGGTAATTGAACGTCGCCCCTGGCGCCGCACGCAGGTTGGCGTTGAGGCGACCGTCGGTGGAATAGGCCGGGGTGTCAGGCAAGGTGACCCCGGTCAAGGGGTAGAGGTTACCCAGGCTGGCACCCGACAAACGCAGGCGCAGGTCGAGGGCGCCAAGATTACGCGGGTCGGTGAGGGTGCCGGCGAGGACCACATGGGTGTCGGCGATGCGCACGTCAGCCTGCAGCGGGAACGGCTGGCTGGCGTCCTGCAGGGCCAGCAGGCCACCGATCTTGCCGGTGCCGGACACTGGCTGGCCTTTATAGCGGCCCTGGGCCTTGAGGCCGAAGGCATAGTCCTGCGCACCACCGACCTTCTCGGCGCTGGCCTTGCCGACAATCTCACTGAACGGGATTGGTTTGCCAAGCGGGTCGATCTGCACCTTCATGCTGGTTTTCAGGGTCTGGTCGTCGAAGCTGACATTGCCCTGATCGAAGCCGATGGCGCCGATGTCCAGCTGCCATTTGGAAGGTTCAGCGTTTTCATCCTTGGGGCCGAAGTCGAAGACCCAGTTGGCACGGCCATCGGCCAGGCGAGTGAGGCTGGCAGTGGGCTTGGTGAGGTTGATGCGGGGTATGCTGATTTGCTGGAGCACCAGCGGCAGCGGCGCCAGGCGAAACTCCACGCGCTCAAGGCCGACCATTTTCGGCTCCTTGAGCCACTCGGGGTTGCCCAACGTCAGGTCTTCGGCAATGAAGTGCGGCCAAGGCACCCAGGCACGCCAACCGCCCTCTTCGGGCTCGGTACGCCAGTGCACGGCGAGGTTGCCGTTGATCGCGAAGGGCCGATGCAAGGCTTCGGAGACCTTCTCGTTGAGCAGTGGCTTGACGCGGTTCCAGTCGAAGGTGGCAATCACTACCACCAGGATCGCCAGCACGGTAAGCAGGCTGGCGAGGGTCCAGACGAGGATTCTGGCGGGACGCGTCATTGCGTAAATCTCCTTGCGGCATGACAGAAAACAGGCGCAGCGATGGCCTCAATAACTCCGACTGATGAAAACCCGTGAGGTTTTATCGATGGCGCCATGATAGCGAAGTTTTTCCTGGCCTCTTGCTCAGGAATTCGGCGCACCAGGACGTACCTGTTACCCACCGCCAACAATGCCATGGGGTTTCCAGAACGCCTGTAATGTCCGGAATAGAGGCCTTTCCAACCTCTATCAATATGGTCGATTGTTACCATTACCCATATGAACTTCTCTCTGGCGTTACGCGGCGTAGCATTGGCTCCGTACCCACTTTCCAGCCCCCGAGAGGAGCACCGAAATCATGAAACGCCATCTGCTGACCCTGACCCTGTCCCTTCTGGCCGCCAACGCTTTCGCCCTGCCAGCGTCCGAGCAACACCTGACATCCGAAGCGCGCTCCAGCGCTGCCGAAATTGCCCAGCCGCTGAAAACCGTAGCTGAAGGTGGTTCCGATCGACTGATCGAACGTACTGGCCGTGTCGCCGAAGGTGGCTCGGATCGCTTGATCGAACAAGCTGGCCGTGTCGCTGAAGGTGGCTCGGACCGCCTGATCGAACAAGCTGGCCGTGTCGCTGAAGGTGGCTCGGACCGCCTGATCGAACAAGCTGGCCGTGTCGCTGAAGGTGGCTCGGACCGCCTGATCGAACGTACTGGCCGTGTCGCTGAAGGTGGCTCGGACCGCCTGATCAAACAAGCTGGCCGTGTCGCTGAAGGTGGCTCGGATCGCCTGATCGAACAAGCTGGCCGTGTTGCCGAAGGTGGCTCGGATCGCCTGGTTGAACTCAGCCGTGTGAGCTGATCGCCATGGCCGAAAAGAACAACTTCTGTCACAACGCTTGCTCCCCTCCAGGCCCGGTCCATTGACCGGGCTTTGTTTTTTTATCTAGAGTGCCCAGCCTGACCGTTACAGAAGCCCGCACCATGCTGCCGCGCGCCGAACAGAAGCTACAGACCCGCCAGGCCCTGCTCGATGCCGCCTGCCTGCTCATGGAGAGTGGCCGTGGTTTCGGCAGTATCAGCCTGCGCGAAGTGGCGAAGACAGCTGGCATCGTGCCGACCGGCTTCTATCGGCACTTCTCCGACATGGACGCCCTGGGCCTGGCCCTTGTTGCCGAAATCGACACCACCTTCCGCCAGACCATCCGCCTGGTGCGCCAGAACGAGTTCGAACTGGGCGGCATCACTGACGCCTCGGTGCGCATCTTCCTCGACGTGGTAGCCGCTCACCGCGCGCAGTTCCTGTTCCTGGCCCGCGAGCAGTACGGCGGTGCACAGGCCGTGCGCCAGGCCATTGCCCGCCTGCGCCAGGATATCAGCGACGACCTGGCCACCGACCTTGCGCGAATGAAGCGCTGGCAACACCTGGACAGCGCAGCGCTGGCGGTGATGGCCGACCTGGTGGTCAAGACCGTGTTCGCCACCCTGCCCGAGCTTATCGACAACCCGGAAGCGGGTTATCCACAGGCCCTGACGCCTCAGGAAAAAATCACCCAGCAGTTGCGCTTCATCTTTGTCGGGGCACGGCATTGGCAGGGGCTCGGCAACCCAGGCTACTGAAACCCCACTTCTGCTACCATGGCGCCCTGCCCGACAGCGACGAGCGCCTAAATGTCCGACCCCCGCCCCACCCTGCCCGAACTGGCCCGCTTCAACCAGCACTTCGCCGAACGTATCGTGCCGCTGTGGCAAGGCCCGGGCTGGAACGCCGACATGGCCCTGCCCTACGAAGCGCTGGACGCCCAGCACCATCCGTTGCCGGTGCAGCGCTACCGCGCCATGGCCTGTGCACGCCAGCTTTACCTGTTCAGCAGCCGTATCGGTCAGCCGGGTGCCGCCGAGCGTGCCGCAGCCCTGTTTCGCTCGCTGCAAAAGCACTTCCACGATGCCGAGCACGGTGGCTGGTTCTACAGCATCGACGCCCACGGCAAGCCGCTGGACCGGCGCAAAGACCTGTATACCCACGCCTTCATCGTGTTCGCCTGCGCGCACTACTGGGGCAAAGTGCGCGAAAGCCTGGTGGAGTCCACGTTGAATGCCGCGCTGGCCATCATCGACCAGCAGTTCACCCGTGACGATGGTCTCTTCGAAGCCTGCCTGGGCGAAGACTGGGCCGACCTCGGCAGTGGCCCGCTGCAAAACCCGCAGATGCACCTGGCCGAAGCGTTCCTGCAGGTACTGGCTGTGCGTGGCGACGAACATGTCCGCCAGTCGTTGCTGCAACTGTGTCAGGCGCTCGAGGCACACTTCATTGAACCGGCCCATGGCCTGATGCTGGAAAAGCCACGCGGGGTTGTGGATAACTGGTTCGAGCCGGGGCACCAGTTCGAGTGGTTCTATCTGTTGCATACCTCCCCGCTGCTGCGTAACACGCCGCTACATGCCTCAATTGACCGGGCTTTCAGCTTTGCCGAGCAGTTCGGGGTGAAAGATGCGGCAGTGCTGGCAATGCTGAATGTGGATGGCCGGGTGCTCGATGCCTCCCAGCGCATCTGGGCGCAGGCCGAGTATCTGCGGGCGCTTGCGTTGCGCGCGGGTGGCGAGGCGAAGCTGACGGGGCAGTTACAGGCGCTGGAGGCGCGGTTCCTGCGTGACGCCGGCTGGTATGAATGCAGGGATGGTGAGGGGGCGGTTAGCCGGCACGATATGCCTTCTACTACGCCTTACCATTTAGCGACCTGCCTGGAAGGGTTGCTGCGCCCGAGCTGACGTATTTGGCAGGCAAGCCTGCTCCCACAAGCTGCACTGCCCTTGAAGCTGTTGGGTCTTTGTGGGGGCCTCCGCCAATGGGCCGCAAGGCGGCCCCAGCAACAATTATCAGCCCTTGGCCGAACGATCGATCGAGAACCCTGCCCAGTCCTGGCTCACCGGCATCAGTTCCAGGCTGTTGATGTTGATGTGTGCCGGCTGATTGAGGATCCAGAAGATGGTCTCGGCAATATCCTGTGGCTGGATCGGCTCCGCACCCGCGTAGGTAGCATCGTACTTGGCCTGGTCGCCCCCGAAGCGCACCAGCGAGAACTCGCTCTCGCACAGGCCCGGCTCGATGTTGCTCACACGCACGCCGGTACCGCGCAGGTCGCAACGCAGGCTCAGCGAGAACTGCCCGACGAAGGCCTTGGTGCCGCCATACACGTTGCTGCCCGGGTACGGATAATTGCCCGCCACAGACCCGACATTCAGGATCGTCGCGCCACGGCCATGGGCGATGAGCCGTGGCAGCAGCAAACGAGTGGTGAACATCAGGCCCTTGATGTTGGTGTCGACCATGGTTTCCCAGTCGTCCAGGCTGCAGTTCTGCGCAGCATCCACACCCAGCGCCAAGCCGGCGTTGTTCACCAGACCGCGAATCTTTTCAAAGCCGACCGGCAGATGGGCAATAGCCTGCTCCATGGCCTTGCGGTCACGCACATCCAGCACCAGGCCATGCACTTCGGTCTTGGTCGACAGTTCAGCGCACAGGGCATCCAGGCGCTCTTTGCGGCGCCCAGTGAGTACCAGCTTCCAGCCGGCTTCGGCGAAGCGGCGGGCGGTGGCCTCGCCGAAACCGGAAGTCGCGCCAGTGATGAATACGGTGGACGTCATGCTCTGTTCCTCACGGTAGGTTGTCATGGCAGCTTTGCAGCATGCCCGCGCACGGCGCAGGCAGCAAGCCGCTAAGGGGCTGTTCATTTTTTGTTCATACTCGTCAAACCCTTGCTGCAGAGGGCTCGCCGCCAGGTATGCGCATGTTATCCACAAGGCTTTCCCCACGGATTGGGGGCAACTTGTTCACTGCACGGAACCCTTTCAGCGCTCCGTGGTCGGTGGACATCTTTCAGGTGATGGCGCAAGGCTTTCAAGCATGCCGCCTGCAGCGGTCTGTCCAACGTTTTTTCACAGAGTTATCCACAGGCTTTGCGCTGCGCACGAAGTGCACGCAGGGCCTTTGAAAACTGGGGAAAACCATCCACTAAGGGGATATGAACAAAAAATGATCATATCGCTACAGGGCCTGAGTCTAAAGGCATCGAGCGATATGCCACCATGTTTTCCACAGGCGGCTCCACATTATCCGTGGAAAAGATATGGCCTGTGGAAACAATGGCTTGCGGGGGAATATTGGCGTGTGGCGAGAGAAGGGAACGACAAGTTTTCCACATTGGGAAGGGGCTGCATTGCAGCCCCTGCATACCACTCAGTGCCCACCAAGATAAGCGTTACGCACTTCCTCATTGACCAACAGTTCCTGCCCGGTCCCGGTCATGCGAATCTGCCCGTTGACCATCACATACGCCCGGTCCGACAGTTTCAGCGCATGGTTGGCGTTCTGCTCCACCAGGAAGATGGTCATCCCGGTCTTGGCCAACTCTCGCAGGGTAGAGAAAATCTGCTTGACCACGATCGGCGCCAGCCCCAGCGAGGGCTCGTCCAGCAACAGCAACTTCGGCCGGCTCATCAGTGCCCGGGCAATCGCCAGCATTTGCTGCTCGCCACCGGACATGGTCATGGCCCGCTGGTTACGCCGCTCCTTCAACCGCGGGAACAGCTCGTACATGCGCTGCATGTCTTCGTCGGCATGCTTGTCGCCAATGGGGATGGTCCCCATCATCAGGTTCTCTTCGACGGACATGTCGGGAAACACCCGGCGCCCTTCCGGCGACTGGGCAATGCCGTTGGAGGCGATGTAGTGCGAGGATTTGCGGGTGATGTCGGTGCCGCGGTACACGATACGCCCGGATGCAGCCCGCGGCTGGCCGAAAATCGACATCAGCAGGGTCGACTTGCCGGCACCGTTGGCACCGATCAGGCTTACAGTCTCGCCCTCGTTGATGTGCATCGAGACTTTCTTCAGCGCCTGGATCGGCCCATAGAAGACGTCCAGGTCCTTCAGCTCGAGAATGGGTGCACTCATACCAGTTCCTCTTCGTCTGCACCCAGGTAGGCGGCAATCACCGTCGGGTTGTGGCGGATGTCCTGCGGCGCACCTTCGGCAATCACAGTGCCGTGGTCCAGCACCACGATATGGTCGGAAATGCTCATGACCATACCCATGTCGTGCTCGATCAGCACCACCGTGATGTCGTGCTCGTCACGCAGCACACGGATCATGCGGCTGAGTGCCTCGGTTTCCTGCGGGTTCAGGCCCGCCGCCGGCTCGTCCAGGCAGATGATCTTCGGCCGCGTGCACATGGCCCGGGCAATTTCCAGGCGCCGCTGCTGGCCATACGACAGCTCGCCGGCCAGGCGGTTGGCGCAATCGACCAGGTCGACCACTTCCAGCCAATAGAAGGCGTGATCCAGTGCATCGCTTTCGGCCTTGCGGTAGGCCTTGGTGTTGAGCACCCCGGCCAGCAAGTTGCGGTTGACCCACATATGCTGGGCCACCAGCAGGTTCTCCACCACCGACATTTCCTTGAACAGGCGAATGTTCTGGAAGGTGCGCGCCAGGCCGGCGCGATTGACCAAGTGGGTACCACCGAACATCTTGTAGTACATACGGTTGGCAAAGCGCGCAGGCGATAAGAAGTCGGCCGCCTGGAAGCGTTCGCCGAGCAGTTGGATGACGTTGGTGTGGCTGCCACGCACGTTCAGCTCGATACGTCCGCCACTGGCCTTGTAAAAGCCGGTCAGGCAGTTGAACACCGTGGTCTTGCCGGCGCCGTTAGGGCCGATCAGGGCAAAGATCTGGTTGCGCCGGACCTTCAGGCTGACGTCGCTGAGCGCCTTGATGCCACCGAACTGCATCATCAGGTTGTCGACCGAGAGAATGATATCGTCGCTCATGGCGCCACTCCTTTACGCGGGGTCACACCGGCACGGCTGATGCGGATCAGCCCACGCGGTCGCCAGATCATCATCAGCACCATCAGCACGCCGAACAACAGCACGCGGTACTCGGAGAAGCTGCGCAGCAGCTCCGGCGCCACGGTCAGCACGAACGCGGCGATGACCACGCCCACGGTCGAGCCCATTCCGCCCAGCACGACGATGGCGAGGATCAGCGCCGACTCGAAGAATGTGAATGACGACGGGTTGACGAAGCCTTGGTAGGTGGCGAAGAACACCCCCGCCAGACCGGCAGTCGAGGCACCCAGAGTAAAGGCCGACAGCTTGACCAACACGTGGTTCAGGCCCATCGAACGGCAGGCGATCTCGTCTTCGCGCAGCGCTTCCCAGGCCCGGCCGACCGGCATGCGGGTCAGACGATGCTTGATGTACAGCACAGCCAGCACGACCATGAACAGCACCGCGTAGATGAACACGAACTTGAGGCTGGCGTTGTACTCGAAGCCGAAGAACTCGTGGATCGGCACGCCGCCATCCTTGGCCCGGCGGCCGAACTCCAGGCCGAAGAGAGTGGGTGAGGGCGCCGGCATGCCGTTGGGGCCACCGGTGAACGATAGCCAGTTGTTCAGCACCAGGCGGATGATCTCGCCAAAGCCCAGCGTCACGATCGCCAGGTAGTCACCGTGCATGCGCAACACCGGGAATCCGAGGATGCACCCCGCCAGCGCCGCAGCGATGGCCGCCAACGGCAGCACGCTCCAGAAGCCCAGCCCCAGGTATTGATAACCCAGCGCCAGGCCGTAGGCACCGATGGCATAGAACGCCACATACCCCAGGTCGAGCAGGCCGGCCAGGCCGACCACGATGTTCAGGCCAAGGCCCAGCAGTACGTAGATCAGGCCGAGGATGACCACGGTCAGCAGGTACTTGTTGGCGAAGATCGGGAAAACGATGGCAATCACGATCAGCGCAGGGATGATGTAGCGCAGGCGCGACTTGTAGTCCGGGGCGGTCACATGCACGCCCGAGCCACCGCTGTCGAAGCCCAGGAGCATGCGTTGCCCGGGGGCAGTCTGCAGGAACAGGCTGAGCAGGAAGCGCCCAACCATCACACCGCCGACCAGCCAGGCCACGCGGCGCGGCTCGGCATTGAAGGTGTAGCCGTCAAGTACCACGCCAACGACCGGACCGAACACGATAAGTGCCAGCAGGCCAGCGACAATGGTCTCCAGCAGGCTGCGTTTAAGGTCGAAACCCTTGGTTTCGCTAACAGAGGCAGTTTTGGCAACGGACATGTTCACACCTTAGCCACGAGCGGGCGACCCAGCAGGCCTTGTGGGCGGAAGATAAGGATCAACACCAGCAGCGAGAAGCTGAACACATCCTTGTAGTCGGAGTTGATCAGGCCTGAGAACAGCGACTCGGAAATACCCAGGATGATCCCGCCGAGCATCGCACCCGGCAGCGAGCCGATGCCACCGAGCACTGCGGCAGTGAACGCCTTGATACCGATGATGAAACCGGCGTAGAAGTCGAAGGTGCCGTAGTTCATGGTGATGAGCACGCCTGCCAGGGCGGCCATCACTGCACCGATGACGAACACGTAGGAAATCACCCGATCGGTGTTGATACCCAGGATCGAGGCCATCTTGCGGTCTTGCTGGGTGGCACGGCACATGCGGCCGAGCTTGGTGTACTTGATCACGTAGGTCAGCAGGCCCATGCCGACGAATGCCGCCACCAGGATAAAGATCTTGGTGTAAGTCAGTTGCACGAAGCCGGTTCCGACTTCGACACGCATGGCGCCTTCCAACAGGGTTGGCACGCCTTGCTGGCGGGCGCCCTGGCTGATCTGTGCGTAGTTCTGCAGGATCAGCGAAATGCCGATGGCACTGATCAGCGGTGCCAGGCGGGTGGAGTTACGCAGCGGTTTGTAGGCGATGCGCTCGATGGTGAAGCCATAAACGCCGGTGACGACGATGGTGAACAACAGGGTGCCCAGCATCAGCAGGGGGAACGATTCGACACCGAAGTAAGCCAGCAATGCCAGGCTGATCGCCGCGAGGTAAGCGGAGATCATGTACACCTCGCCGTGCGCGAAGTTGATCATGCCGATAATGCCATAGACCATTGTGTAGCCGATGGCGATCAGGCCATAGACCGACCCGAGGGTCAGGCCGTTGACCAGTTGCTGCAGGAAAATACCATCCATAACGCAATCTCACCTGATTGAGATTGCACGAGCGCCGACCACGGCGCGGGCCACCTGTGCGGGGCCCTCGCAGCGCAGAACTGTGCAGATCTACGAATAAAGACAGGTACCGCGGGGCTTTGGGCCCGAGCAACAGCCCGGGCCGCGGGCCGTTGTTATTTTTGTTTTTCCAGCTGGTGGTATTTACCGGTCTTGTCCCACTGGTAGACCACGTAGTCGGAGACGGTCAGGTCGCCCTTGCTGTCCCACTTCTTCTCGCCCATGACGGTCTGCACCGGGTTGGCCTTGAGCCACTTGGCAGCGTCTTCGCCCTTGTTCGACTTCGCGCCGTTGAACGCGGCAGCCAGGGCCTGCAGCGAAGCGTAGGCGTACAGGGTGTAGCCCTCAGGTTCGGTGCCGGCCTTACGGAACTCTTCCACCACCGCCTTGCTGTCTGGCAGCAGGCGCGGGTCGGCGCCGAAGGTCATGTACACGCCGTCCACGTATTGCGCGCCGCCGGCGGTGGACACCAGTTCGTCGGTGACGATGCCGTCATCGGACATGAACTTGACGTCCTTCAGGCCCTGCTCGCGCAACTGGCGAACCAGCGGGCCGGCTTCCGGGTGCAGGCCGCCGAAGTAGACCACGTCGGCACCCGTAGAGCGGATCTTGGTGACCACCGCACTGAAGTCTTTCTCGCCACGGGTCAGGCCTTCGTACAGCACGGGCTTCACGCCGCGCTTTTCCAGCTGCGCCTTGGTCGCGTCAGCCAGGCCCTGGCCGTAGGTGTCCTTGTCGTGCAACACCGCGATCTTCTTGCCCTTGAGCACGTCGACGATGTAGTCGCCAGCGACGATACCCTGCTGGTCGTCACGGCCGCACATGCGGAACATCGCGCTCAAGCCGCGCTCAGTGACCGCTGGGTTGGTGGAGCCTGGAGTGATGGCAATCACGCCCGCCTCGTCATATACCTCGGACGCCGGGATCGTGTTGGAGGAACAGAAGTGGCCCACCACGCCGATCACCTTGTCCTGATCGACCAGGCGGTTGGCCACGGACACGGCTTGCTTCGGTTCACAGGCGTCATCGCCTTTGACCAGAACGATTTTCTCGCCATTCACGCCACCGGCGGCGTTGATCTTGTCGGCCGCTGCCTGCGCACCTTTCATGTACTGCTCGCCAAACGCTGCGTTTGCCCCGGTCATGGGGCCCGCTACACCGATCTTGACGTCGGCCTGAACATACGAAGAAACACCCAGGGCCGTAGCTACGGCCAGAGCCAGGAAACCTTTCTTGTAAAACGTCTGCGACATGAGGTGGTGCTCCTAGAGTTTTTTTGGTTGGCACTACAACTTCTCAGCCTGGTACTCCGAGCAAGGGTCGTGCCATCGGTTTTGTCTTCCGGGAAAACACACTGTGAAGGGTGCCTGTAGGCGACGGGCGGCCTTTTCTTTATTGAGCGTGCAACCGTCTGCCACGCGGCAGGCGCCACCATACATACAGACAAGGAGCAACCGTCGAGTGCCATCATTGCAACCCTGGCAAGTGTTTACGTGCAACCGACCTGTAACAGCGGGACGTCACCGAACTGCACACCGCTGGTGCACGATTGCTACAGGCGGCACCGTTTCAAGGCTAGCTTGTGCACGGAAAAACACCTCTGTTTAGGCCGTTCCGGCCTCTTCGCGGGCAAGCCCGCTCCTCGTCCCCGCACCGTGTAGGAGCGGGCTTGCCCGCGAAGAGGCCGGAACAGCCACACAAGGGGTAAAAGGCTGGCACAATGTCTGCCAATCGCCGCTTCCGGAGCCCCCTTGATGAGCGAAAGCGCATTCGCCGAGCGCATCGTGCACAACCTGCTCGACACCGACTTCTACAAACTCACCATGATGCAAGGTGTGCTGCACAACTACCCGGACGCCGACGTCGAATGGGAATTCCGCTGTCGCAACGGTGAGGACCTGCGCCCCTACCTCGGCGAAATTCGCAATCAGCTCGAACGGCTTGGCGACCTCACCCTGGACGATGGCCAGCTGACCTTCCTCGAACGCATCAGCTTCCTCAAACCCGACTTTTTACGCTTTCTGCGCCTGTTCCGCTTCAACCTGCGTTACGTGCACGTCGGCATTGAAAACGACCAACTGTTCCTGCGCCTGAAAGGTCCATGGCTGCATGTGATCCTGTTCGAAGTGCCGCTGCTGGCCATCATCAGCGAAGTACGCAACCGCAATCTGCACCCGCACATGCGCCTGGCCGAGGCGCGGGACCAGTTGTACCGCAAGTTCGACTGGCTGCGCGCGCATGCCAGCGATGACGAGCTGGCCGAACTGCAGGTGGCCGACTTCGGCACCCGCCGGCGCTTTTCCAGCCGCGTGCAGGCGGAGGTGGTACGGGTGCTGCGCGACGACTTCCCCGGCCGCTTTGTCGGTACCAGCAACGTCGACCTGGCATGGAAACTGGATATCAAACCGCTGGGCACCATGGCCCACGAGTGGATCATGGCCCACCAGCAGCTCGGCCCACGGCTGATCGACAGCCAAATTGCCGCGCTGGATTGCTGGGTACGCGAGTACCGTGGTCTGCTCGGCATCGCCCTGACCGACTGCATCACCATGGATGCCTTCCTCGGCGATTTCGACCTGTACTTCGCCAAGCTGTTCGACGGCCTGCGCCATGATTCGGGCGAGCCGGTAGCCTGGGCGGAAAAGGCCATTGCCCATTACCAGAAACTGGGTATCGACCCGATGACCAAGACCCTGGTGTTCTCAGACGGCCTCAACCTGACCCGCTCACTGGAAATTTTCCGTGCCCTGCGCGGCCGCATCAACGTCAGCTTTGGCATCGGCACCAACCTGACCTGCGACATCCCGGGCGTGGCACCCATGAGCATCGTGCTTAAAATGACCGACTGCAACGGCGCGCCGGTGGCCAAGATTTCTGATGAAGCCGCCAAGACCCAGTGCCGCGACGAGAACTTCGTCGCCTACATGCGTCACGTATTCAAAGTCCCCAGCAAGGAGTAACCCATGCAAGCGGTTCAGCAAGAGATTGCCCAGGCGCTGAAGGTACAGCCGCCGTTCGCCGACGCGGCAGCGCTCGAGGCCGAAGTCGCCCGGCGCGTGGCGTTCATCAAGGACTGCCTGGCCAACGCCCGGCTCAAGACCTTGGTGCTGGGCATCAGCGGTGGCGTCGACTCACTGACTGCCGCCCTGCTCGCCCAGCGTGCCATCAACGAGCTGCGTGCCGAGACCGGCGACAAGGCCTACACCTTCATTGCCGTGCGCCTGCCGTACCAGGTACAGCATGATGAGCATGACGCCCAGGCATGCCTGGAAGTGATCAAGGCGGATGAAGTTCACACTGTGGATATCGCCCCGGCAGTGCGTGCATTGGCGGCCGAAGTGGTGGAGTTGAAAAACGGCTCGCCGACGCTGGTGGACTTCGTGGTTGGCAACGTCAAGGCGCGTACCCGGATGGTCGCCCAGTACACCATCGCTGGCGCCCGCGCAGGTCTGGTGATCGGTACCGACCACGCGGCCGAGGCAGTAATGGGCTTCTTCACCAAGTTTGGTGATGGTGCCTGCGACCTGGCGCCGCTGAGTGGGCTGGTGAAGAATCAGGTGCGGGCGATTGCGCGTAGCTTCGGTGCGCCGGAATCACTGGTGGAGAAGGTGCCAACGGCCGACCTGGAAGACCTGGAGCCGGGCAAGCCGGACGAAGCGTCACATGGCGTGACCTACCAGCAGATCGACGCCTTCCTGCATGGGCAGCCGGTTGACCAGACAGCGTTCGACATCATCGTCGCCACCTACCGCAAGACCCAGCACAAGCGCGAACTGCCGTTCGCACCTTGATAAGGCTATAGAAAAACCTGTAGGAACGGGTTTTCCGCGAATACGATGGTGAACCCACCGACGCATTCGCGGGTGAACCCGCTCCTACAGGGTTCGCCGTCAGCCTTTGATTACTTGACCACGACCTTGCCTTTCATCATCGAGATGTGGCCCGGGAAGGTGCAGAAGAAGCTGTAGTCACCACCGGCTTCCAGCTTGGATGTGTCGAACTTCACTTCGGTTTCTTTCTCAGGCGCGCCGATCATCTTGGTGTGAGCGATGATCGCGGCGTTGTCAGCCTTCAGGTAGTCCTTATCCAGACCCTGGCTCATGCCTTCGGTGGCAATGGCCTGCATGTCGGCAGTCTTGCTGATCACCAGGTTGTGGCCCATCACGTTCTTCGGCAGGTTGCCGGAGTGGGTCAGCTTGACGGTGAATTCCTTGCAGCTCTTGTCGACAGTGAATTCCTTGCTGGTGTAGGACATCTGGTCAGTCGAGTCGACAGTGACCGAGCACTCGGCGGCGAAGACAGAAGCGCTGGCGAGGGTCAGCAGAGATACCGCTACAGCTTTCGCAAACATCATGAATCTCCTTGGCAGGGTTTTATCAATTGCGAGACTGCCTGAAACCGTTCAGCCCCTTGGTGATATGGGTCAAGGGGGCGTCAAGAGGCCAGCCAGTAAATTTGTTCAATGGATTGTATACAACAATTCTAACGGCACATCATGCCCTTTTATTGGACGATGAGACAACCTCTCATTTAGGAGCAATACCAAATGCCCATCTCCAACTTCCTCAATAGCCTGCTCGCTGCCTACGCCCACGGGGCCACAGGTGCAATCTGCGAATTCTCCCGGCCGGAATGAACCCGCCCTTGGAACTGACAGGCATGCGCCGTACCCTGTGCGCCTGAGTGACAGGAGATGAGCAATGCCCGTACGTTCCGTTTGTGTGTTCTGCGGCGCCAGCATGGGCGCCAACCCTGCCTACCGTGAAGCAGCCGTCGCGCTGGGCCAGGCCATTGCCCGCCGTGGTTTGACCCTGGTGTATGGCGGTGGCGCGGTCGGCTTGATGGGTGTGGTGGCAGATGCGGCCATGGCGGCCGGTGGCGAAGTGATCGGGATCATTCCGCAGAGCCTGCTGGACGCTGAGGTCGGCCACAAGGGCCTGACCCGCCTGGAAGTGGTGGATGGCATGCATGCGCGCAAGGCCCGCATGGCCGAGCTGAGCGATGCCTTCATTGCCTTGCCGGGTGGGCTGGGTACGCTGGAGGAACTGTTCGAAGTGTGGACCTGGGGGCAGCTGGGCTATCACGCCAAGCCGCTCGGGCTACTGGATGTGAACGGTTTCTACGACAAGCTGGGCGGGTTCCTCGACCATATCGTCGAAGAAGGTTTCGTGCGCCCGCAACACCGGGCGATGTTGCTGCTGGGGCAGCAGCCAGACGAGCTGCTGGACGGGATGGACAGCTTTGTGGCGCCGGTCGCGCCTAAGTGGGTCGACAAGCAGCCTGACTGATCCAGATGGATGGGCCGAACACTGACCCTGTGGGAGCGGGTTCACCCGCGAATCGATAGTGGATCTACCGACGCATTCGCGGGTGACCCGCTCCCACAGGGCTCTATGTAGCCTTCAAAATCAGCGGGGAATGACAGGCTGACGCGGCTTCTTGTTGCCCTTGCCGCCCTTGCTCGCCTCTTTGCGCTCCTTGGCCGCCTGCTGGTTACGCGCAAACGCCTCGGCCTTGGCCTTCTCGCGCTTGTCCCACGGCTTGCTGCCATCGCTGCCACGCGGCGGCAGGCCGGTGTGCTGGGTCAGGATCTTCTGGTCCTTGCCCACCTTGTGGCTCCCCGCCGGGGTCGAGTTCTTGCGGCGTGCGCTCTGGTAGCTGTCGGTCTGCGGCTGGTGCGCCGGAATCAGCTGGTGCTTGCCCGGCCCGATCAGGTCGGCGCGGCCCATTCGCTGCAGCGCTTCACGCAGCATCGGCCAGCCCTTCGGGTCGTGATAGCGCAAGAACGCCTTGTGCAGACGGCGTTGCTCGTCGCTCTTGACGATCTCCACCCCTTCGCTCTTGTAGGTCACCTTGCGCAGCGGGTTCTTGCCTGAGTGGTACATGGCCGTGGCCGAGGCCATTGGCGACGGGTAGAACGCCTGTACCTGGTCGGCGCGGAAGCCGTTGCCCTTCAGCCACAGGGCCAGGTTCATCATGTCTTCGTCGGTGGTACCGGGGTGTGCGGCAATGAAGTACGGGATCAGGTACTGCTCCTTGCCCGCTTCTTTCGAGAACTTCTCGAACATGCGCTTGAAGCGGTCGTAGGTGCCGATACCCGGCTTCATCATCTTGTCCAGCGGGCCACGCTCGGTGTGCTCCGGGGCAATCTTCAGGTAGCCGCCAACGTGGTGGGTGACCAGTTCCTTGACGTACTCCGGCGATTCCACCGCCAGGTCGTAGCGCAGGCCGGAAGCAATCAGGATCTTTTTCACACCCGGCAAGGCACGGGCCTTGCGGTACAGCTCGATAAGCGAGCTGTGGTCGGTATTGAGATTTTCGCAGATACCCGGGAACACGCACGACGGCTTGCGGCAGTGCTTCTCGATATCGGGGCTTTTGCAGGCGATGCGGTACATGTTGGCAGTCGGCCCGCCAAGGTCCGAGACCACGCCGGTGAAGCCCGGCACCTTGTCACGCATCTCTTCGATTTCGTGCAGGATCGACTCGTGCGAGCGGTTCTGGATGATGCGGCCTTCGTGCTCGGTGATCGAGCAGAAGGTACAGCCACCGAAGCAGCCACGCATGATGTTCACCGAGAAACGGATCATCTCGTAGGCCGGGATGCGCTCCTTGCCATAGGCCGGGTGCGGCACACGGGCGTAAGGCATGCCGAACACGTAGTCCATTTCCTCGGTGCTCATGGGGATGGGTGGCGGGTTGAACCACACATCCACTTCACCGTGCTTCTGCACCAGCGCGCGAGCGTTGCCCGGGTTGGTCTCCAGGTGCAGCACGCGGTTGGCATGGGCATAGAGCACGGGGTCGTTACGCACCTTTTCGAAGGATGGCAGGCGGATCACCGACTTTTCCCGGGTCACGGCCGGGCTGTCGAGAATCTGCACCACCTTGGCTTCGTTCGGATCCTCCTGGTCGCCCTTGGCCTGCTCGATGGCGCAGGCCTGGGTGTCCTGGGTGTTCA
Source organism: Pseudomonas sp. FYR_5 (assembly GCF_043106315.1). Classification (NCBI taxonomy): domain Bacteria; kingdom Pseudomonadati; phylum Pseudomonadota; class Gammaproteobacteria; order Pseudomonadales; family Pseudomonadaceae; genus Pseudomonas; species Pseudomonas sp. FYR_5. Next base: position 22,545 of record NZ_JBICMK010000041.1, read on the forward strand.
CGTACGGGTTGATGATCTTGTCGACGCGCCCCGGGCGGTCGATACGGGTGGAGTCGATCTCGTACCAGCCCTGCGGGGTATCGCGGCGCACGAAGGCGGTGCCGCGCACGTCGGTGATGGTCTCGATCTTCTCACCGTTGGACAGGCGCTGGGCCACCTCGACCACCGCACGCTCGGCGTTGCCGAACAGCAGGATGTCGGCGCTGGCGTCGATCAGGATCGAGTGACGAACCTTGTCCTGCCAGTAGTCGTAGTGGGCGATGCGGCGCAGCGAAGCCTCGATGCCGCCGAGCACGATCGGCACATGCTTGTAGGCCTCCTTGCAGCGCTGGCTGTACACCAGGCTGGCACGGTCCGGACGGCTGCCGGCCAGGCCACCAGGGGTGTAGGCATCGTCGGAACGGATCTTCTTGTCCGCGGTGTAGCGGTTGATCATCGAGTCCATATTGCCGGCGGCCACACCGAAGAACAGGTTCGGTTCGCCGAGCTTCATGAAGTCGTCTTTCGACTGCCAGTTCGGCTGGGCAATGATACCCACGCGGAAGCCTTGGGCCTCCAGCAAACGGCCAATGATGGCCATGCCGAACGACGGATGGTCGACGTAGGCATCACCGGTCACGATGATGATGTCGCAGGAATCCCAGCCGAGCAGATCCATCTCCTCCCTGCTCATTGGCAGGAAAGGTGCTGGCCCGAAGCATTCGGCCCAGTACTTGGGATAGTCGTAGAGTGGTTTGGCTGCTTGCATGTCAGTGACCGGTTCTGGTGTGCAGGGAAATCGCGGGCGCGGAATATAGCACAAATTTTGACCAAATCCGACTGGATTCGTGGGGATTGGTGGGCAGGGCGACGGTTGGGGGATGGACGTGGCAGGTGGTTGGCTTGAGGGGTGTAGTGGGGTTGCCAGGAGTTCATGCAACCTGAAGCCAACCCCTCACTGCCTCATCCACAGCTCAGCATCATCCATCAGCGCCTTGGCCATCGCACTCATGGTAATGGGCAGCCCAGATCATCATCGGCTTCTCACCCATCAACCCGGTGATGGTCAGTTCGCGCACATAGCCCATCAACTCCGAAGACTGCTCGCGGGCGTCTCTAAACTGCATCCCGGGCTCGATGCGGAACAACGGGTGGGGTAAACCCGCTCCCTCAGGTACGGTGCAACTCTTGAAGCCTATGGTGAACCTGTAGGAGCGGGTTCACCCGCGAAAGGGCCAGCCCAGGCAACACATCAACGAAGCCTTACAGCAGGCCCCTGCCCCTGCATCGGGTTGTCTTCAAGAAAAGGGGGATCGTGGGGTGGATCGGGGCAAGGCGATTACTCACAGGAAAACCTGAGCCTGCTTAGACCGATGGCGATCGCGCCCCCTGCTGAGCGATCGCAATTCCTTCAGATTTTTACTGAATGTTTAGCCTATCCAACCCTGAGAAAGTGCTAACCAGCTAATTATTGGTGCTTTTTTCTTTATCTCTCAAGAATTGTAGGAATCGACCTTCTAGTCTTAGTAAAAAATCCTACATTAACTTTCCTCAACAAATCCCGAGAAGATCTTGAACCCCAAAAAAAACAAGTGCTACAACAGTGACGCGCTGAAAGGCACACTCAAACCAACTCTATAGGAGCACTAGCCACGGGACGTCGTCGTTCTGAAATCCACACTCTGCAGATCTCACGCGTGATGAACTACACATTCACCGATTCCGAGGTTGAATTTCTCAACCTTCTGTAAAGACAAACCAGAAGGGCCTTAGCTCCTTCTGGCTCTACCAAGGATCAGTACCCGCTTTTCACCCTCCGCATACCGATCTCAGCGTGCGCGGGCAAGTCAAGCGAACACTGATCAACTTGGAAAAACATAACAAGATCGCATTCTATCGCACACTTTATGAGCACCCGAATCTCGCTACAGTTGTTCAGGTGTTCATACCCGGACTTGAACGTTTCCACCTGATCAGATCAGGTATTCCAGTCGCGCCACAGAGTGCACTCAAAGGCATAAGGCAATGACATGCAAATCTATAGAGGAATTCTCGCCGCCCTCGGCGCGACACTGCTCCTGAAAATCGCGACCGTCGTACCTGCTCTAGTCTTGGCCGACATCATTGACAACCTGGCCACCTCAGCCGCGTCTTCCCAGCTTCTGCTAGGAGCCTTCATATGCCTTGTCGCATTACAAGCCTCTATGACCCCTCTACAAGCCTAGTGCCTGGCGCGGCTTTGCCAGGACCGCGTGAAGCAACTTTCCATCCGCTGGTGCCGCGAATTGCTGGACAAGCGCTTCGAGGCCTATGGACAACTCCATGGCGGAACACTGGTAAAAGTACTGGATAGGGGCATTACCGCACAGGAGCGGTGGTTGGGCTTTCTGATTGGCTCGGCATGGCCGGTGCTAGCCGAAGCTGCAGTGCTGATAACGCTCTTCGCTTACGTGGGGCTACTTCGGTATTGATCGGCCTCATCCCTTTGAGCCTGGCCTACCTGTGGGCCAACGATCGCCTGGTGCGCTGGCGCCGGCCACATATCGAGGCAGTGAACGCGCGCGAGGATGAACTGGCGGAACAATGGGTGGATACCTTCGCCAGCGCAGCAACGGTCAAACTGGAAAAGGCCGAGGATGCTGCAATGCTCCCGGTCAACCAGACACTTTCGCACTATGCCGACTCAGCAGTGCAGGTAGCTCACAGTGGGGGTTGGATTCAGAGCCTGCGCACCCTGTTCATAGGCCTGGGCAGTGGCGGTCTGCTCATGTGGGGTATCCATGATCAGGCTCTGGCAACACCGCAATTGAGCCTGGGCGAGCTGGTTGCTCTCTTCACCTTGGTGAGCGGATTGCTGGCAGGGGTTGCGCAACTTGCTGAGGCCTGGCGATTGCTAGACCAG
>NZ_JBICMK010000042.1:0-38414 GCF_043106315.1 Pseudomonas sp. FYR_5
CCTGCGCCCAACCACCGATCTGTGTCCACCACAGTGGTAGGAGCGGGTTTACCCGCGAATACGGTAGCGGCGACGACGGTGAACGGTGGGTGGAAATTGGCCAGCAGGGCCGGCCTCTTCGCGGGTGAACCCGCTCCTACGACGGCCTGTGCCCAACCCACGATGTGTGTCCACCACCGTGGTAGGAGCGGGTTTACCCGCGAATACGGTAGCAGCGGCAACGGTGAACGGCGGGTGGAAATTGGCCAGCAGGTCCGGCCCTTTCGCGGGTGAACCCGCTCCTACACGCGGCTGGACTGTGCCCAACCACCGACATGTGTCCACCACCGTGGTAGGAGCGGGTTTACCCGCGAAAGGGCCAGAAGCCATGACACAAGATCAACTGTCGCGGCGCAGGTCCGGCGGGATCGGCAGGTCGTCCTTCAGCGGCTCTGGGCGCTTGCCCTTGCCGGCGCGGTATTGGCGAATCTGGAACACATACGCCAGCACCTGCGCCACCGCCAGGTACAGCCCCGCCGGGATCTCCTGCTCGAGTTCGGTGGAGTAATAAATCGCCCGCGCCAGCGCCGGCGATTCGAGGATCTGGATGTTGTGCTCTACGCCAATTTCACGAATCTTCAACGCCATGAAATCGCTACCCTTGGCCAGCAGCAACGGCGCCGCACCGCCCTTCTCCGGGTCGTACTGCAACGCCACCGCATAATGCGTCGGGTTGGTGATGATCACGTCGGCATCCGGCACCGCCGCCATCATGCGCCGCTGCGACACCTCGCGCTGCAGCTGGCGAATACGCTGCTTGACTTCGGGCTTGCCCTCGCTGTCCTTGTACTCGTCGCGCACTTCCTGCTTGGTCATCTTCATTTTCTTGTGCGTCTGGTACAGCTGGAACGGCACATCCGCTGCGGCAATCAGCAACAACCCGGCTGACATCCACAAGGCACTCCAGCCCACCACCTGCAAGCTGTGGATGATCGCCTGCTCCAGCGGCTCATTGGCAATCGACAGCAAAGCCTGGCGGTCGCTGGACAGCACCAGCACCGCCACCACCAGAATCACGAAGAACTTGGCCAGCGCCTTGAGCAGTTCAGTCAAGGCATTCATCGAGAACATACGCTTGATCCCCGACAGCGGGTTCATGCGGCTGAATTTTGGCTGCAGCAAGCTGCCCGAGAACAGGAAACCGCTGAGCGCGATGGGCGCCACGAAGGAAATCACGAACAGCAGGATCAGCACCGGCTGCACCGCCCAGATGGCCATCTTGCCCGAGGCCAGCAGGAAGGCGCCCATGGCCCGCTCATCGACGATGATGTCGCGGGTCAAACTGAAGTTCATGCGCATCAACGCCAGCAACGTCTCGGCCACGTGGCCACCGAACGCCAGCAGGCCACCGGCGCCCGCCAGGGTCACCGCCACCGTGTTCAGCTCCTTGGAGCGGGCGACCTCGCCCTTCTCGCGGGCGTCGCGCTTGCGCTTTTCGGTGGGTTCTTCTGTCTTGTCCTGCCCGCTCTCGCTTTCTGCCATGCTCAGCGCGCCCTCGCCAGTTCACGCAGCCATTGCAGCGTTTCGCTGGCCAATGCCTGATAGTGGGACAGGACATCGGCCAGGCCGACCCAGAAGATGAACATGCCCATGACCAAGGTCAGCGGGAAGCCGATAGAGAAAATGTTCAGCTGCGGCGCAGCGCGGGTCATTACGCCAAAGGCGATGTTCACCACCAGCAGCGCAGCGATCACCGGCAGAATCAACAGCAGGCCGGCACCGAACACCCAGCCCATGCGCCCGGCCAGCTCCCAGAAGTGGTTGACCACCAGCGCACTCCCCACCGGCAGGGTGGTAAAACTTTCGGTCAGCACCTCGAACACCACCAGGTGGCCGTTCATCAACAGGAACAGCACACTCACCAGCATGGTCATGAACTGGCTGATTACCGTGACGTTGACACCATTGGCGGGGTCGACCATCGAGGCGAACGCCATGCCCATCTGTACCGCGACGATTTGCCCGGCCACCACGAAAGCCTGAAACAGCAACTGCAAAGCCAGGCCAAACAGCACCCCGACGATGATCTGCTCGGCACACAGCAGCATACCGCGCAGGCTCAACGGGTCGAACTCGGGCAGTGGCGGCAATGCCGGCACGATCACCACGGTCACCGCCACCGCGACGTACAGGCGAATCCGCGCCGGCAACATGCGGGTACCGAAGATCGGCATGGTCATCAGCACCGCAGTCACCCTGAACAACGGCAGGATGAAGGTGGCGACCCAGGTGCCAATCTGCGTGTCGGTCAGCTCCAGCATCGCCGCGTCAACCAATGAGCTGCGGGATGTTGGTGTAAAGGGTGGTGAAGTACTCCATGAACTTCTGCACCAGCCAAGGCCCGGCGACGATCAGTGTGATCAGCATCACCAGCAGGCGCGGCAAAAAGCTCAAGGTCTGTTCGTTGATCTGCGTGGCAGCCTGGAACATCGCCACCACCAGGCCCACCAACAGGCTCGGCACCACCAGCACGGCGACCATGAGGGTGGTCAGCCACAGGGCATCACGAAACAGGTCGACAGCGACTTCAGGTGTCATCGGCGGCTCTCCTTGACGGCGTCAGACGCCGCCGAAACTGCTGGCCAGGGTACCCATGATCAACGCCCAGCCATCGACCAGCACGAACAGCATGATCTTGAACGGTAGCGAGATGATCAGCGGCGAAAGCATCATCATACCCATGGCCATCAGCACACTGGCCACGACCATGTCGATGATCAGGAACGGGATGAAGATCATGAAACCGATCTGGAACGCCGTCTTCAGCTCGGAAGTAACAAACGCTGGCACCAGGATCGTCAGCGGCACCTGGTCGGGGCCAGCGATATCGGTACGCTTGGACAGGCGCATGAACAGGTCAAGGTCGCTTTGCCGGGTTTGCGCCAGCATGAAGTCCTTGAGCGGCCCCTGAGCCTTGTCGATCGCCTGCTGGGCAGTCATCTGCTCCTTCAGGTACGGTTGCAGCGCGTCCTGGTTCACCCGATCGAACACCGGCGCCATGATGAACATGGTCAGGAACAGCGCCATGCCGGTCAACAGCTGGTTGGACGGTGTCTGCTGCAGGCCCAGGGCCTGACGCAGGATCGAGAACACGATGATGATGCGGGTAAAGCTGGTCATCAGGATGACGAACGCCGGGATGAAGCTCAGCGCGGTCATGATCAGCAGGATTTGCAGGCTGACCGAATATTCCTGCTGCCCGTCCGGGGTGTTGGACAGGGTAATGGCCGGTATCGACAGCGGGTCGGCGGCCAGAGCCAGCGGCGCAGCCAACAGCAGCGCCAGAGTCAACAACGTACGCAGCGCGCCGCTCATCACTTGTTGTCCTTAGGGTCCTTGCCCATCAGCTCCATCAGCCGCTGGGCAAACTCCGGCGTCGCCTGACGGACACTTGCCGGCACTTCCACGGGTTCGGCCAGTACGTGCAGGGCCTCGATACTGCCGGGGGTATGGCCGATCAGGATCTGCTCCTTGCCTACCTGCACCAGCAGCAGGCGGTCACGCGGGCCGATGGCACGGCTGCCGACGATCTCGATCACCTGCCCACCCTTCACTGCGGTGCTCTGCAGGCGCCGCAGCAGCCAGGCCAGGAAGAAGATCAGGCCCACCACCAGTAGCAGGCCCAAGACCATCTGCGCCAGCTGCCCGCCGAGACTGCCAGGTTGAGCCGCCGGGGTGGCTGCTGGCGTGGCCGCCGCCAGGCAGGCGTGGCTGGCGAACAGCACCGCTGCCGCAGCGATGGCGCGCATCGTGCCCTTCACTCAGCGCAGCTTCTTGATACGTTCGCTGGGGCTGATCACGTCGGTCAGGCGAATGCCGAACTTTTCGTTGACCACAACCACTTCGCCATGGGCGATCAGCGTGCCGTTGACCAGCACGTCGAGCGGCTCGCCGGCCAGGCGGTCGAGCTCGATCACCGAGCCCTGGTTGAGCTGCAGCAAGTTGCGGATGTTGATCTCGGTGCTGCCCACCTCCATGGAAATGTTCACCGGGATGTCCAGGATCACGTCCAGGTTCGGGCCTTCGAGGCTGACATTTTCGTTCGGCTTCGGCGAGCTGGCGAATTCTTCCATCGGCAGGCGGCCAGGGCCGCTGCTGCTGCCGGTGTCCCCGCCCAGCAGTGCATCGATGTCGGCCTGCCCGGCTGAACCGGTTTCTTCCAACGCTGCGGCCCACTCATCGGCCAGTGCCTGGTCCTCTGGGGAGGTGATCTCGTTTTCGTTAGCCATGATTTCCTCGACAGGCATTCAATTCGTTGTAAGCGACCGGCACACCGTCAGCGGCGTTCGATCGGGTCGATGATCTGCAGGGCCAAATTGCCCTTGTGCGAGCCCAGCCGCGCCTTGAACGCGGGCACCCCGTTAGCGCGCAGCACCAGGTGCTCGGGCAGCTCGACCGGGATCACGTCACCCGGCTGCATGTGCAAAATGTCGCGCAGCTTCAACTGGCGCCGGGCGACCGTGGCGCTCATCGGCACGGCCACGTCCAGCACGTCCTCGCGCAGGGCCTTGACCCAGCGCTCGTCCTGGTCGTCCAGGTCCGACTGGAAACCGGCATCGAGCATTTCCCGCACCGGCTCGATCATCGAGTACGGCATGGTCACATGCAGATCGCCACCACCGCCGTCCAGTTCGATGTGGAAGGTGGACACCACCACCGCCTCGCTGGGGCCGACAATGTTGGCCATGGCCGGGTTGACCTCGGAGTTCATGTACTCGAAGGTGACCGGCATGATCGCCTGCCAGGCTTCCTTGAGGTCGACGAAACACTGGTCCAGCACCATGCGCACCACGCGCAGTTCGGTCGGGGTGAACTCGCGCCCCTCGATCTTGGCGTGGCGGCCATCGCCACCAAAGAAGTTGTCCACCAGCTTGAACACCAGCTTGGCGTCGAGGATGAACAGCGAGGTGCCGCGTAGCGGCTTGATCTTGACCAGGTTGAGGCTGGTGGGTACGTACAGCGAGTGCACGTATTCACCGAACTTCATTACCTGCACACCACCCACGGCCACGTCTGCGGAGCGGCGTAGCAGGTTGAACATGCTGATACGGGTGTAGCGGGCGAAGCGTTCGTTGATCATTTCCAGGGTCGGCATGCGACCCCGTACGATCCGATCCTGGCTGGTCAGGTCGTAGCTTTTGATGCTGCCAGGCTCGGATGCGCTCTCGGTCTGCACCAGACCGTCGTCGACGCCGTGCAACAGGGCATCAATTTCATCCTGGGACAGCAGGTCCTGTACGGCCATTGCGGACTCCTACTGCAATACGAAATTGGTGAACAGCAACTGGTCAACGACCGGCTTGCCGACTTCCTTCTGCGCCACTTCCTGGACCACCGCAGTGGCCTTCTGGCGCAACATCTCCTGCCCTACCGGGCTGCTGGCCAGGGCGTCGAACCCTTGCCCGGAGAACATCATCACCAGGTTGTTGCGGATAACCGGCATGTGCACCTTGAGCGCATCCAGGTCGGCCTGGTTACGCGCCTGCAGGGTGATGCTCAGTTGCATGTAGCGCTGTCGGCCGTTCTGGTTGAAGTTGACCACGAAAGCCGGGGTCAGCGCTTCGTAGATCGCCGCTGGCTTGACGTTGCTGGCCGCAGCCTCGGTGGCCGGAGCCGGCTCGCTCTTGTGCATGATGAACCAGGTAGCGCCCACCGAAAGGCCGATCGCCAGCAACAGGCCTACCACGGCCAACAGGATCAGCTTGAGTTTGCCTTTAGTGGCGGGGTCTTTGACTGCTTCGCTCTTCGCCATGCCAATAATCCGTCGTCCATCGGGGGTTCAAGGGAGGATGGCTTGGCTTGAGCAAGTGTTATGCCAGATTTTGCAGGGGATGGATTCCAGCAGGTTTTGCGGTGCTGGCTTCTTCGCGGGCACGCCCGCTCCCACAGGTACCGCACAGGGTTCGAAGTCAACGAAATGCCTGTGGAAGCGGGCGTGCCCGCGAAGAAGCCAGCCCAGGCCAACAGTTATCAGGCGTAGTAATCGACCGCACTGTCGCCGATAACCACCTGCTGCTCCAAAGGCCGGGCGCTGTCGACCGCCTCGGACCCACCCTGCTCGGCCCGGCGCGCCGCCACCCCGGACAGGTTGCCGCCCTGCGCCTGCTCCTGCTGCTGTTGCTGCTCGCGCGACTGGTCAGCGACGTTGACATCCGGCTGCGCCAACCCCTGCTGGGCAAACAGTTCGCGCAAGCGGTGCACCTGGCTGTCGAGGGCGTCACGTACGCCGGCGTGGCCGCTGATGAAGGTAACCTGGGTGGCCTGATCCGCCGCAACATTGACGCGAATGTCGAGGCGACCGAGTTCTGCCGGCTCCAGCTGGATATCAGCTGACTTGAGGTTCTGGCTGGACAGGTACATGACCCGGTTGACCAGGCCCTCGGCCCAAGCGTTCTGGTTCATCGGCAATGGCTGATGCAACGGGCTCGCATTGGCCGGTACGGCGTTGGCGGTCTTGGCCGTGGCCGCCTGGGTCAGGTTGGCCAGGCGGTTGGCAAAATCATCGACGCGGGTGTCGCTGCTGGCACTCTTGGTGTCCTTAAGGCCGTCTTCAAGCAAGGCGCCAAAGGCCTTGTCACCGGACTCGGCGCTTTCGCCATCGGCATTCTCGACCAGATTCGCCAAGGTATTGACGGCTGCCCGCCCTTCCTCGCCCTGAGCCTGGGCAGCATCAAGGGCATGTGCCGAGGTGCCACCTTTGGCCTGGGCACTGTGCTCCAGCGCCAAGCGCAGGGTCGGCAAGTTGGCCAGGGGGTCAGCATCCGGGTCGAAGGCCTCCTCGGCAGACGGCTCTTCAGGCAATGCCGCAGCAACCTGGCTTTGCGCCGTGGCCGCCTGAAGCACTGGCGCCACCGCCTCGGCCTGCGCCTGGATCAGTTGCGCGCCAGGCTGGGCATCGGTGACCTGACCAGCCACCAGGCTGGCGTCGCGCACACCCGCATCGGCCTGGGCCGAATCGCCTTCTGGCAACTTGTTGCCGTCATCGGCAACTGCAGCCTTGCCAGCCGGGTCTTTCTTGCCGCCCGTTGCCGCATCAGGCTTGTCCTTGGGCTTGGCCGGAGCGACCTTGTCATCCTGCCCTGCAACCTTGTCGCGGCCCTGCCTGGCCATCATCTGGCCAAAGGCATCGCCCTTGTCGCCCTGCGCCTGCAGCGGCTTGTCCGCCTGCACGGTGGCCGAACGCGTGGTTTTGCCGAGGGCATTGGCTTGCAACAATGGGTTAGGTGCGACAGGCATCGAGCGGTCTCCGCGCCAGAAACAAAAAATCGTCGAGACAGAGACAGGCAAGACTCGCGCCAACTCACGTATCAACCTGCGGAAATACGCTGCTGCTCACCACGGTAAAAGTGCTGCACCACGACGAACTCCATGTCGATGCGGCTGATCAAGTCTTCAATACCGTACAACGGGGGCCGCCGCGCGCGCTCTTCGAGCTGTTGACACAGGCTGGCCAAGGCCACAGCGCCCATGTTGCTGCTGCTGCCCTTGAAACTGTGAGCCGCCGCGCCAAGCTCCTCGGCGCTTTTGGCCGCATGCAACTGCCCAAGACGCCGCTCTGAGTCATCGAGAAAAGTCTGCACCAACTGCAGGTAGCCATCTTCCATGACCTCACGCAGGTCACTGAGTACCTTGTGGTCAATATGCATGTCAGTCACTTGTTCACTCCTTGATCAAGCCAGATTATGCCCGAGCCAACCAGCGGCTCACCATACGAACTCCACATGCGCGCAACGCCCGCCCTCACTCCAGTGCGCATCACTGGCCAACTGCCTCACCAGATTCAGACCGCGACCGCTCAGCCCCTGATCCGGCGAAGGCCGCGCCAGCACTCGCTGCACGTCAAAGCCGGCACCGCTGTCGCGCACCTCGATCATCAGACGCCCACCGCCGCCATGCGGTTCAACCTTGAAATCGATGCTTACAAAGCCTTCGGTCAGCGAGCCCAGGCGCCGGGCGCGCTCCTGGTAATAGTCGGTAAAGCCTTGCACATCGCGCTTGAGCTGCGAGTCCAGGCCCAGCACACCATGCTCCAGCGCATTGGAATACAACTCGCTAAGCACACTGTGCAGGTTGCCCGTACGTGCGCGCAGGCCATGAATTTCCTGCAATAACTGCACCAGGTACGGCACAGGATTGAAGCGCTTGAGGCTTTCGCCGCGCACCTCGAAGCCCAGCGACCAGTCCAACGGGCTGGAACGGCCGCTGTCAGAGTAGATCATCGGTGCTGACACCCGCTCCTCGGCAGTGAACATGCGAATGTCGCACAAGCTGATGTCATCGCGTGGCTGCCCCCCAAAACGCTCCAGGGCCAGCATCAGCTCGTCGAACAACTGCACAGGGTCGCGGTTGTCGGCCAGTACCGCTCGCAGGCGCTGCACGCCAAACAGGCGTTCCTGGTCGTCGGCGGTATCGAGCACACCATCCGACAGCAGCAACAGGCGCTCGTCCGGTGCCAGCGGCAACACCTCAGTGCTGTCATCGAAGCGCTCAGCGGCCAGAATGCCCAGCGGCAGGTGCCGCGAACTCAGTACCGACAGCACCTGGCCATCCACCGACAGGCGATACCCATCGGGCATACCGCCATTCCACACCTCCACCGTGCCGCGCTGCATGCTGAGGTTGAGCAGCAGCGCACAGCAGAACATGTCTACCGGCAGGATGCGCTTGAGCTTGGCATTCATCTCGCGCAGGATCTGCGCCATGCCGTGGCCCTTGGCAGTCATGCCGTAGAACACCTCAGCCATCGGCAAGGTGCCGACCGCGGCCGGCAGGCCGTGACCGGTGAAATCGCCGAGCAGCACACGCATGTCGCCGGCCGGGGTAAATGCCGCCAGCATCAGGTCGCCATTGAACAGCGCGTAAGGCGATTGCAGGTAGCGAATGTTGGGCGCAGAAAGGCATCCAGAGTGGGCCACTTTGTCGAACACCGCCTTGGCCACCCGCTGCTCGTTAAGCAGGTGATGGTGATGCCGTGTGATCTGGTCGCGCTGCGCCAGCACGGTAGCCTGCAACCGGCGCAGACGGTCCATGGCGCGAATCTTGGCAGCGAGGATCACCGCGCTGTAGGGCTTGGCCATGAAATCATCGCCCCCCGCCTCAAGGCAACGCACCAGGCCTTCCTCTTCATTCAGCGAAGTCAGGAAAATGATCGGCACCAGCGCTTCGCCAGCCAATGCCTTGATCTGCCGCGCCGCCTCGAAGCCATCCATGACCGGCATCAGGGCGTCCAGCAGCACCAACTGGGGGCGCCGCTCGATGAACAGCGCTACCGCTTGCTCGCCGTTCTCCGCAGTGAATACCTGATGCCCCTGGCGGCGCACGATCTGCGCAAGCAGCAGGCGATCGACAGCACTGTCTTCGGCGACCAGCACGGTCAACGCCTGTTCGGCCGGCATGTCGGCGCTCAACTGATATCGAAGAGTTTTTCGAAATTGGAGATGGCGAGAATCTTGCGCACGTCGGAGCTGGCATGCACCACACGTACATCCGACTCATCACCGCCCGCGTGGTCGCGCAGCAACAGCAGCATGCCAAGCGCGGAGCTGTCGAGGTAGGTGGTATCCTTCAGGTCGACGACCACCGAATCCGGCCGCCTGGTCTGGCGTTCGTAGGCTTCGCGAAACTCCTGATGCTTGCCGAAATCGAAGCGCCCCTTGATCTTGATGGTCAGCTTTTTCCCGTCCTGCGAAAAATCAGTCTCGACTGCCATGCTAGCGATTCCTTCGATGATGGCGGATGCAACTGCTTTAAGGTTTAGCAGGCGAAGGTGGGGGTGGCAAGCGGATGCAGGCTCATGGCTTTGATGGCCTGTACCGGCCAGCCAATATACCCGGTCATACACCGTCGCAGCCGCCACCGCATTCGCGGGCAAGACCTCTCATTTGTTTCGGGCCAATTATTCCGCTGCAAGGCCTGCGGCGAACACCTATAGATGGTTTTGCCGCGGCAGGCGCTGCGACAGCTCATCCAGCAAGCGCTGCTCACGCTTGTCTTCAGCGCGCCGGGCCTCGTCCTGGTAGCGCTGCACCAGCTTGCGCAAACCCTCCACCCGGGCATAGGCCTGCTGCCAGGTACCACGTGCGTTGTTGAGGTTGTTCTGGTGCCAGACCAGGCTCTGGCGCTGCTGGGTCATGGCCGTTTCCAACTGCCCGAGAAAACGCTGGTAATTGACCAGCCAACTGCCATTGACCCCTTGCCCGCCGCGGTTGATCCACTGCAGCTGGTAATCCTCGCGAAAGCGCTCCAGCTCAGCCAGCTTGGCCTGGGCCGTGGCCACCTGCTGCTGAAAGTGGCCAAGGCGCTGAGCCGCCTTGCGCTCGGCCTCTTCGGCCATGTCCACCACCGGCGCCAGGCGCGCGGCACGCCCAGGCTGCGCCATGGCTTATCAACCTGCCGGGGGCGTGAAAATCGCCCCCAGCTGTTCGCGACTCTGCGCCATACCCACGTTCTCGCGCAGACCCTGGCGCAGGAACTCCACCAGCTTCGATTGCAAGGCAATGGCCAGGTCGGTCTCCGGATCACCGCCGGCCACATAGGCACCCACGCTGATCAGGTCGCGGCTTTGCGACAGACGCGACCACAGTTGCTTGAACTTCTGCGCCTGGCGCAAGTGGTCGGTATCGACCACTTGGGGCATGACCCGGCTGATCGACGCTTCGATGTCGATGGCCGGGTAATGGCCTTCCTCAGCCAGCCGACGCGACAGCACAAAGTGGCCGTCTAGCACGCCCCGCGCCGAGTCGGCGATCGGGTCTTGCTGGTCGTCGCCTTCGGACAGCACGGTATAGAACGCAGTGATCGAACCACCGCCGGGTTCGCCATTGCCTGCCCGCTCGACCAGCTTGGGCAGCTTGGCAAACACCGAGGGCGGGTAACCGCGGGTGGCCGGCGGCTCGCCGATGGCCAAGGCAATTTCTCGCTGGGCCTGGGCGAAACGGGTCAACGAGTCCATCAGCAACAGCACATTCTTGCCTTTGTCGCGGAAGTATTCGGCAATGCGTGTGCAATACATGGCGGCACGCAGGCGCATCAGCGGCGCATCATCCGCCGGCGAAGCCACCACCACCGAGCGCTTGAGGCCCTCTTCACCGAGGATATGCTCGATGAATTCCTTCACCTCGCGCCCCCGCTCACCGATCAGGCCGACCACGATGATTTCGGCTTCGGTGAAGCGGGTCATCATGCCCAGCAACACCGATTTACCCACCCCGGTACCGGCAAACAGGCCTAGCCGCTGGCCACGGCCGACGGTAAGCAGGCCGTTGATACTGCGAATACCCACATCCAGCGGCTTGCTGATAGGGTCGCGGTTGAGCGGGTTGATCACCGGGCCGTCCATCGGCACCCAGTCCTCGGCCTTCATCCCGCCCTTGCCATCCAGCGCGCGGCCGGCGCCGTCGAGCACCCGGCCCAGCATGCTCATGCCCATGGGCAGGCGGCCACCGTCATCCAACGGCACTACCCGGGCCCCCGGAGCGATGCCGACGATGCTGCCCACCGGCATCAGAAACACCTTGGGCCCGGCAAAGCCCATGACTTCGGCCTCGACCTGCACCGGGTGATAACTGTCGTCGTTGATCACCAGGCAACGGCTGCCCACTGCAGCGCGCAGGCCTTCGGCTTCCAGGGTGAGGCCGACCATACGCAGCAAGCGGCCTTCGACGATTGGCCGGGCCGGCAGCGCGATGGCCTCAGCGTAAGTGCCCAGGCGCTTGCCGAAGCTGGTGCGCTCAAGGTGCATCTGGGCTGTCCACGGTACGCTCGACCGGCGCATCCAGGTCTGTCGACATGTCTGGCGCCGCCGGGTGCAGGGATTGGTCATGCAACTGGTCGAACAGCTGCGCCACCGCTTTTTCGATACGCGTTTCCATGGTGGCATCGATACGGCTGTGGGCCGTCTCGATGCGGCAACCACCCGGCAGCAGCGCACTGTCTTCCAGCAGCCGCCAGTTCTCCTCATGGCGTTCGCGCAGGGCTTTGGCCAGCTCGAAATCCTGCGGATTGAGGTGGATGCGGATATTGTCCGCGCCCATGGGCAGCAGCTTGAGCGCTTCGCGCAGCACCTGAGTGATCTGGCTGGAATCGTTGCGCAGCTCGCGGCCGATCACCTGGCGAGTCATGTGCGCTACCAGGTGGACCAGCGACTTCTCGATTTGCTTGTCCTGCTCGGCAATCGGCTCCATCAGGTTGGCCATCAGCCGCTCGAGGCTGTCCAGTTTGGCCTTCAGGGCCTCTTCAGCCTCCTGCCGGACCTTGAGCTGAGTGCTGTGGAAGCCCTCGCGCTCACCGGTGGCGAAACCCTCGTTGTAGGCCTCCTGGCGGATGGCTTCGAGCTCTTCCAGGGTCAGTGGCTGGACTTCTTCCAGCGGCACTTCCTCGATTTCTTCCTCGATGACCTCGGGCTCCGGTTCCGGCTCGGGCGCAGGCTCCGGTTCCGGGTCGAAGCTGGGCAACGTCCACACGTCCACGCCCTCGAGGTCGCGGGCGCGGATCAGGTCGCTGGGGTGGTGTTCTTTGGTGGGCATGCTGTCATGTTCTCAAACCATGTTCGGCCGATACGGTCCCTTGCAGGAGCGGGTTCACCCGCGAATGCGTCGGCAGCGACAACCTCGATTGCCAGGACCGACGCCTTCGCGGGTAAACCCGCGCCTACAAAAGGCGGCGTCGGCTATGGGGTCGCGAATACCTTAGATCATTTCCTCGGCGCCCTTGCCGCCGAGCACGATCTCGCCGGCCTCGGCCATGCGCCGGGCAATGGTGAGGATTTCTTTCTGCGCGGTTTCCACGTCGCTGACCCGTACCGGCCCCTTGGCCTCCAGGTCGTCGCGCAGCAGCTCCGAAGCACGTTTGGACATGTTCTTGAAGATCTTGTCCTTGACCCGCTCGTCGGCGCCCTTGAGCGACACAACCAACACGTCGGAGGACACTTCGCGCAACAGCGCCTGGATGCCCCGGTCGTCGACGTCGGCCAGGTTGTTGAAGACAAACATCAAGTCTTCGATCTGCTCCGACAGGTCGCTGTCGATTTCGCGGATCGCGTCCATCAGTGCGCCTTCCACCGAGCTGTCGAGGAAGTTCATGATGTCGGCAGCACGCTTGATACCACCCAGGGTGGTGCGCGCGGCGTTGGAGTTGCCCGAGAACTGCTTCTCGAGGATCTGGTTCAGCTCCTTCAGCGCCGCCGGCTGCACGGTGTTCAGCGATGACACGCGCAGGACGATGTCCAGGCGCACCTTGTGGTCGAAGTTGCTCAGCACTTCACCGGCCTGGTCCGGGTCGAGGTAGGCGACCACGATGGCCTGGATCTGCGGGTGCTCGTAGCGGATCACGTCGGCCACGGCACGCGGCTCCATCCACTTGAGGCTGTCCAGGCCGCTGGTATTGCCGCCGAGCAGGATGCGGTCGACCAGGCCATTGGCCTTGTCCTCGCCCAGGGCCTGGTTGAGCATCTTGCGGATGTACGCATCAGACCCGACACCCAGGCTGGTCTGGTCGCCGACGATGTCGACAAACTCGCTCATCACCTGTTCGACCTGGTCACGGTGCACATTGCCCATCTGCGCCATGGCCACACCTACCCGCTGCACTTCCTTCGGGCCCATGTGCCGCAGCACCTGGGCCGCATCGGTCTCGCCCAGCGAGAGCAGGAGGATCGCCGCCTTGTCGACGCGGCTCAGCTTGGCGGTAACGGCTCGGTTATCACTCATCGGCGTTGATCCAGTCTTTCACGACCTGGGCCACACGGCCCGGGTCTTCGGCCACCAGGCCTTTGATTGCGTTGAGCTGTGCCTCGTAACCCTCGCTCGGGCTAGGCAGCAGAATGCTTGTCGGGCCACCCAGGCTGACGCGGTCGTTGGCCAGTTCGCCATCCAGACCCATCATGCCGCCCAGCTCCATGTCGCTATCCGGGGCAGCCTGCTTGCCGCCCCCGGTAATGTTGTTCAGCACTGGCCGCAGCACGCCGAACACCAGCACCAGGATGAACACCACGCCCAGCACTTGCTTGACGATATCCCAGAACCACGGCTGCTGGTAGAAGGCGATGTCGGCGATTTCCTCGCCACGGTCGGCGGCGAACGGCACGTTGATCACCGTCACGCTGTCGCCACGGCTGGCATCGAAGCCGACTGCGTCCTGCACCAGGCGGGTAAAGCGCGCCAGGTCCTCGGCGCCCCATGGCGCACGTGTGGTATCGCCAGTGGCCGGGTCGATCTTGACCTGGTCGTCCACCACCACCGCTACCGACAGACGGGTCATGCGCCCCTGCTGCTGGCGAGTGTGGCTGATGGAACGGTCCAGCTCGAAGTTCTTGGTGCTTTGCTGACGTTTGTCTGACGGGTACGGCGCGAGCATCGGCTGGCCGGTGGCCGGGTCCATGATCTGCTGGCCGTTGGCATCCACCAGCGGTTGGCCAGGCTGAATGGCAGCAGCCGGGGTAGCCGCGCCACCGGTGGTCTGCGGTGCCGAAGCGGCGCCTGGCGGCTGGTTGCTCAGCGCGCCAGGCACGCCTTGCGGGCCTTGGCTGCTGGCACGCTGTTCGTCGACTGACTGCTCGCTGCGCAACGCCGGCTGATCGGGGTTGAACTGTTCGGAGGTGGACTCGACCGTGCTGAAGTCGAGGTCCGCGGACACTTCGGCCTTGTAGCGGTCGTTGCCCAGCACCGGCTGGAGGATATTGTGCACGCGCTGGGTAAGCATGCTTTCCACCCGGCGACTGTAGTCGAACTGCTTGCCAGCCTGGGTCAGCGCGGAATCCTGAATCTGATCGGACAGCAGGTTGCCCTTCTGGTCGACGACGGTGACCTGGGACTTGTCCAGTTCCGGCACGCTGGTGGCGACCAGGTTGACGATGGCCATCACCTGCCCGGCTTCCAGTGCGCGGCCTGGGTACAGCTCGACCAGTACCGAGGCGCTGGGCTTGCGTTCATCACGCACGAACACCGAACTTTTCGGGATGGCCAGGTGCACACGCGCGGCCTTGACGTTGTTGAGGCTGGAAACGGTACGGGCCAGTTCGCCTTCCAGGCTGCGGCGGTAGCGAGTGGTTTCCATGAACTGGCTGGTGCCCAGGCCCTGCTCCTTGTCGAGCAGCTCGAAGCCGACATTGCCGTCGCTCGGCGCCACGCCGGCGGCTGCCAGTTTCAGGCGCGCACGGGAGAGGTCGTCGGCCTTGACCAGCAGGGCCCCCGAGTTGGGCTCCACGTTATAGGGGATGTCAGCAGCGGCCAGGGTGTCCATGACCTGCTTGGTGTCCATGCCCGACAGGCTGCCGTACAACGGACGGTAATCGGGTTGTTGCGACCACAGCACCACGGCAAAGCCGATGGCCACGCTGGCCGCCAGGCCGACCATGAGGCCGATCTGGCGCAGCATGGGCATCTGCGAGATATTTTCCAGAAACGCCATGCCAAACAGCGGCGGCTTGGCCGCTGGCGAGCCAGCTTTGGCGGGGGCGTTTTCGACGACTGCTTCAGCCATGGGTTACATCCGTCCTCAAACCGGCATCTGCATGATGTCCTGGTACGCCTGGACCAGCTTGTTGCGTACCTGGGTCATGGCTTGCATCGACACGCTGGCCTTTTGCGAAGCGATCATCACGTCAGTCAGGTCGACGCCGCTCTTGCCGATTTCGAACGCGTTGGCCAGTTGGGTCGAGGCCTGCTGCGTCTCATGCACCTTGCCGATGGCCTGGCCGAGCATGTCGGCGAAGGTACTTTGCCCCGGCGCCAGCTCTGGGGCAACGGTTGCCTTGGGCAGCGACATGGCATCGGCCTGCATGGCCCGCATGTCCAACATCAGACGATTGAATTCAACACCTTGGCTCATGACCCTTCTCTCTCCTGCGGCCGCATTTTTTTGACAGTCATGCGGCGAATGACCTACCTAAAGCAACAAAGGTGCCAGCCTTCGCGACTCATTTCCCAGGGATCACACGATTCCTGTGGGAGCGGCCTTGCGTCGCGATAGGGGCGCGAAGCGGCCCCAGGTCTTCAGCTCCGCCGCAAAGATCGCCGGGGCCGCTTTGCGCCCCTATCGCGACGCAAGGCCGCTCCCACAGAGGTCCGCGCCAGTTACAGATGATTTGCCTGTCAGCCGAACAGGCTGGCCTCGACGTCAAACCCGGCATCGCGCATCTGTGCCAGCTTGTAGCGCAACGTGCGCGGGCTGATGCCCAGGCGTTCGGCCGCCTCTTTGCGGCGGCCGCGTTCGGCGCGCAGGGTGTCGATGATCATCTGGTACTCGTGGCGACGCATGTCATCCCCCAAGCCGCCAGCATCAGCAACCACCTCAAGAGATGGCTCGGTGCCAGCCGACAATGGAATGGCGCCTGCCAGACAAAAATCCGCCGCCTCGATCACGCCCCCCTGCTGCAGAATCAACGCCCGCTGCAGGGCGTTGTCCAGTTCGCGCACGTTGCCCGGCCAGGCATATGCCTGCAGGCAGGCCCGAGCCGCTGGCGAGAGGCGCACCGGGGCATGCTTCATCTTGGCCACATGGCGCGCCAGCAGGCGCTCGGCCAACTGCAGGATATCGCCCGGCCGCTCACGCAGCGGGCGCCAGGCCAGCGGGAACACCGACAGGCGGTAGTACAGGTCTTCGCGGAAGCGCCCGGCCGCCACCTCGCCGGCCAGGTCGCGGTTGGTGGTGGCCAGCACCCGAATGTCCAGGCTGATCGGCTTGCGCCCGCCTACCCGCTCCACCTCGCGCTCCTGCAGCACACGCAGCAGCTTGGCCTGCAAGGCCATGGGCATTTCCGAGATTTCGTCGAGCAGCAGGGTGCCGCCTTCGGCCTGCTCGAACTTGCCTGCCTGAGCCGCGATAGCGCCGGTGAAGGCGCCCTTCTCGTGGCCGAACAGGGTGGCCTCAAGCATGTTGTCGGGGATCGCCGCGCAATTGATCGCCACGAAGGGCTGCGCCGCACGCGGCGATTGCTGGTGAATGTAGCGCGCCAGCACTTCCTTGCCAGTACCGGACTCGCCGGAAATCAGCACGGTCGAGTCACTGCGCGCCACACGGGCCGCCAGCTCCAGCAACTGGCGACTGGCCGGCTCGCAAGCCACCGGCCCTTCTTCGCCGGTGACCCGCCCGGCGGCATGCCGCTCCACGAGGCTGAGCAGCGCCTTGGGCTCGAACGGCTTGACCAGGTAGTCGGCGGCGCCTTGACGCATGGCCTCGACCGCACGCTCGACAGCAGCATGCGCCGTCATCAACAGCACCGGCAACTGTGGCTGCTGGCGGCGCAGCTGGCTGAGCAACTGGTGCCCGTCCATACCGGGCATGTTGACGTCACTGACCACCAGACTGAACGCGTCATCCAGTACGGCCTCCAGCGCTTCTTCGGCACTGCCCACCGCCTGATAGGCGAACCCGCCGATTTCCAGGGTATCGCCCAGCGCCTGGCGCAATACGCGGTCATCCTCGACCAGCAGCACCTTGATTGCCATTACACCCCCTCCGCCAATTGCCCGTCGATCAACGGCAGTTCTACCCGCACGCAGGTACCACGGCCGACTTTCGAGCGCAGGTTGATCGTGCCCTGATGCGCACGCACCACCGCCTTGACCACGGCCAGGCCCAGGCCGGTACCGGTGGCCTTGGTGGTAAGGAAAGGCTCGCCCAAACGGCCGAGCAAGCCTGCATCGATGCCGCTGCCGGCATCGCTGACACACAGGTGCAAGCTACGTTCGCGGCGGTACAGGTGCACCTTCAGCCGTGCCGGGCCATCGCTGGCCTGCAGGGCATTTTCAATCAGGTTGAGCAAGGCGCCGACCAGAGTGTCGCGGTTGCACAGCAACTCGCCCAGATGACTGTCGCACTGCCAGCGCACGGCATGCCCCTGCACATGTGCCTGGGCCGCCTGTTGCAAGGCCTGGAACAGCGCTTTCGGGGTCACCCGATCCCCCAGCGGCAACTCGCCACGGGCGAACACCAGCATGTCGCGCACCTGGTGTTCCAGCTCGTGCAGGCGCTCCTTCAAGGTCGCGGCGAAGCGCTGGCGGGTTTCCGCGCTCAGCGCTTGCTCGCTATCGGCCAGGTGGCTGGCATACAGCATGGCTGCCGACAGCGGCGTGCGAATCTGATGGGCCAGCGAGGCAACCATGCGCCCCAAGGACGACAGCCGCTCGTGGCGAGCCAGTTGATCCTGGAGGCGACGGGTTTCAGTCAGGTCGTTGAGCAACACCAACTGGCCAGGCTCGGCATCCAGCGAGCGGGTGGCGATCGACAGGCGGCGACCGTCGCGCAGCGAGACTTCGTGGCCGTCGTCCTTGCGCGGGGCAAAGCTACGGGCGATCACCTGGCGCCACAATTGGCCGATCAGAGGCTCACCGAGCAACTCGCAGGCGGCCGGGTTGGCTTCGCGCACCAGGCCCTGGCCGTCGATCACGATCACCCCGCCGGGCAGCAAGTCCAGCAGGTTCTGCAGGCGGTTGGCCAGGCGTTCCTTCTCACTCAGTTCGTCGATGCGCTGGGCGCTGACCACGGCCAGCTCACCCTTGAGCTCACTGACCCGGGCTTCGAGCAGGCTGTAGGACTGGCTCAGCTGGCTGGACACCTGATTGAACAGGGCAAAGGCTTGCGCGATACCCTGGCCGCTGTCCTGCGCGACCGGGGTTTGCCCCTGCTGATCAGGGGCTCGTGATACGTGGGCGGCCTGGGGCATCGTGCTCTCTCGCGTGGCTGACCGTCATAAAAACGGTGTGTTGCCAGCGGTGTAGCAATAGCCGTGCCGGAGATAGGGATTTGTGCCGGCCTCTTCGCGGGCTTGCCCGCGAAGAGGCCGGCATAGGCAACCGCCAGGCTTCAATCTTCCGCCTGTTCCTCGCCGCCCTGGCGGCTCATGCCGTACTTGCGCATCTTCTCGACCAGGGTGGTACGGCGAATACGCAAACGTTCAGCCGCGCGCGCAACGATACCGTTGGCATCGTCCAGCGCCTGCTGGATCAGGCCCTGCTCCAGGCTACCCAGGTAGTCCTTGAGATCCAGGCCTTCGGGCGGCAGCATGGCGTGGTTGCTGAAGTTTGGTGTATGGCCATTGATCGCCACGCGCTCTTCAAGGTCGCTGCGCAGGCTGTCGACCATCTGCTCGTCTTCGTCATCGACATAGCGGAATTTCTTCGGCAGTTCCGACACGCCAATGACCCCGTACGGGTGCATGATCGCCATGCGCTCGACCAGGTTGGCCAGCTCGCGCACGTTGCCCGGCCAGCCGTGACGACACAGCGACATGATCGAGGCGGAATTGAAGCGAATGGAACCACGCTTCTCGTGCTCCATGCGCGAAATCAGCTCGTTCATCAGCAACGGAATGTCTTCCACACGCTCACGCAGCGGCGCCATTTCGATAGGGAACACATTCAGGCGGTAGTACAGGTCTTCGCGGAAGGTACCGTTCTCGATCATGGTTTCGAGGTTCTTGTGCGTCGCAGCGATGATGCGCACGTCGATGCTCTGGGTCTTGTTGCTACCCACGCGCTCGAAGGTACGCTCCTGCAGCACACGCAGCAGCTTGACCTGCATCGGCAACGGCATGTCGCCGATTTCGTCGAGGAACAGGGTACCGCCGTTGGCCAGTTCGAAACGCCCGGCACGGCTGGTGATGGCCCCGGTAAAGGCGCCCTTCTCGTGGCCGAACAGTTCGCTTTCCAGCAGCTCGGCCGGGATCGCGCCACAGTTGACCGGCACGAATGGCGCTTCGCGGCGCTTGGAATGGTAGTGCAGGTTGCGCGCCACCACTTCCTTGCCGGTGCCCGACTCACCCAGGATCAGCACGCTGGCATCGGTATCCGCCACTTGCTGCATCATTTGCCGCACGTGCTGAATGGCACGACTGGTGCCAACCAGGCTACGGAACAGATTGGGCTCGCGCTGGCGACCGCGCTCGCGCGCCTGGTCATACATTTCGCGGTAGACCTGGGCACGGTGCAGCGAATCCAGCAGTTGGCTGTAGCTTGGCGGCATTTCCAGGCTGGAAAGCACCCGACGGCGAAGGTCTTCCGGCAGCTCGACAGAAGAAATTTCACCTAAAAGCAGAACCGGAAGGAACTCATCCCAGGTAGCCACTGTCTTAAGCAGCCCAAGCAGATTGCCCGGAGCATTTACGGTGCCGATGAGCACGCACAGCACTTCGCGGCTCGAAGACAATGGCTCGACCGCCTGCTGCCAGTCATGGCTGGCACACGCGAGGTTTTCTTCGCCGAGGAAGTTCAGCACCACCGCAAGGTCGCGGCGGCGCGCGCTGTCGTCATCGATCAGCAGAATCTTGGTTTCACGCCACATGCAATAGCAACTTCCCTAGTCATATCGGCGCCCTGCAGGGGCGTGCTCGACATCATTCCGACTGAATGGTCAGTGTTCGGACGTCTGAAATTCGAAAACAGCCACTAGTAAAGTCAAAAAGGCCCATACAGTCAAATTTATGGCGCCTTTTGTTAAGTCGTGCGCATCTTAACTGAAGAGATGGTAAACCTTCGATGCATTTTTCGCTTGATTGATCTGCATCATCTCTTCGGCAATTGCCTGGCGTTCACCGGTTGTCACATCGATCAGATTGCGGTAGAGCCGCAGCACCCCTTCCAGCTTCTCGCGCAGCAACGCCTGATCCATCGCATGGGTTTCCAGCACCTCGTCGATGCACGCGCGGCACGCCACATCCAGCTTGGCAATGGTTTCCCAGTCACGCTCCCCCAAGGCCCCGATCAGGGCATCGCAGGTGTCATCGAGGCGTTGCAGTGCGGTCACGGTAATCTCCTTGCCATCAGCTGGCAGGCTGGGCGTCGGCAATGCCGTCCCAGCCACTTTTCACGGTAATCAGCAGCTGGGCAACTTCGTCGATAATGCCGGCATCGTTGTCCACATTGGCCTGCATCAGGCGATTGGTCATGTAGACATAGAGGGCGTCGAGCTTTTCGACGTACTCTGGGTTTTCGCTTTTTTCAGGCGACAAGCCATCGCGCAAACCGATGATGATGTCGATCGCCTTGCCCAGCATCAGACCCTTTTCCGCAATGTCGCCACGCGCCATCGCACCCTTGGCCTGCGCCATGCGATCGAGGCCGCCCTCCATCAGCATCTGCACCAGGCGATGGGGCGTGGCTTCGGAAATCTGGGCATGGGAATTGACCTTCTGGTACTGACGAAGGGCTCTCATGGGATTCATCTTGCGACCTCGTGACGGGCAGGCTTAAGGGGGAGATATTCCTTGTATCGGGCAGGCGGCGAAAAACTTTACCGACCGATGACATGAAGCCCGGCATCTTGCACGGACTTCATGCAAGGTTCACGGATCAATCGTCGCTGTTCGCCTTGTTCAGTGCGTTGAGGGTGCTCAGCACCGAGTCCTGCTGCTGACGCAACTGAGTGACCAGGGTATCCATGTTGTTGTACTTGTCCTGCAGGCTCTTCTGCAGGGCTTCCATGCGGGCGTCCAGGGTTTCCTGCTCGGCCGTGAGCTTGGTCAGGCTTTCGCTCAGGACCTTGGAGCGCTCGGCGAGGGTGCCGGTTGCGGCCTTGGCGAATGGCTCGGTGACTTTTTGCAGGCGCGCCAGCAGGCCATCCTTGCCATTGAAAATACTAGTCAGGTCCGCCGCGTTGGTGGAGGCAACCTTGTCCCATTTCTTGTCGTCCAGGCTCAGCGCACCGCCATCCTGGGACGAACTGACACCAAAGGCAGCGAGCGATTTCAAGGTTCCGTTGCCCGATACCGCATTGAGCTCCTCACGAATGGAGGTCATCAACGTGCGCATCGTGGCATCACCCGTCAGCGCCGCGGCCGTCATGGTGCCATTGGCGTTCTTGGTGACCTTGGTTTCCTCATTCATCACGGCGAGCAAGGCATTGTAGGTATCGATGAAACCTTTGAGGCCCGACTTCAACGTTGTGGAACTGGTAGTCAGCGAGAGGATGGTCGCCGTAGGCTCACCACTGGTAGCGTTTATCGGTGAAACACCCACCAGCTTAATATTGAGACCACTGACAGCATCGGTGATGTCATTGGTCTTGGACTTCATGGCAATGCCGTCAAGGGTGTACTCGGCGTCCGTCGGCTCATCGACAACGGTATAGCCGGTATCGATGCCCGAATTACCGGAAAGGGTAATGTCAGAGCCCTCACCCATTTTCGTCGAGGTGACGATCAGACGAGAACCATTGGCATCCGTCAGCACGTTGGCACTAAGACCCGCTACACCGAACTGGCTATTGATGCTGTCGCGTACCTGCTGCAACGTGGCGCCGGCGGGAACACTCAGATCGAAGTCCTTGCCGTCCTGACTGATGGTCAGGGTAGTTGGCGTACTGCCGCTATTGACTACCGATCCCGCGCCATCTGCATACACTTTGGTCGAAACTTTTGACGCGGTCGCCAACTTGTCGACGATCAGCTTGAACGACCCGTTTGCCGCCCCAGTCCCCATGGTGACGGTCGCGACCTTTTCATCCGAAGACTTAAGGCTCAGGCCACCAAAGCTGTTGGAATCAGTCATGTTGGTCAAGGCGCCACGGAACGCATCGAGAGCCGCCTGGATCTTGCCAATAGAGGACAACGTGGTGGTTGCCTTCAGTGTTTGGGTATTGATCTGCGCCTGTTTCGGCGCCTTCTGCGCGGCCACCAGAGATTCGACGATCGCCTGGGTATCGATGCCCGAGCCAATACCGCTGACTGTTGTACCTGCCATCATTGCTCTCCTTGTTCAGTAGCTGCCGGATCCTTGGCGGATAAATCCATCAAATAATCGACAACAACAAAAATCATGCCAGCCTATGCCTGACCGTCGAACAGCAGGCTGCTGGCTTCACTGAGGCTCTGCGCCAATTTCAGCGCAGCTTCCGACGGAAGTTGCCGGATCACCTCACCGGACTGGGTAGCAATCACCTTGACTACAATCCGGCCCGTGGAATCATCAATGGAAAAGTCCAGCTGGCGCTGGCTCGACTGGACGAAATCACGAATTTCGCCAACCGCTTTTTCCAGGTCCTCGCGCGAGTGCGGCTGATTATCGGAGGCAGCGGCTTCCTGCACCTTGGCAGGCATAGCCGGGTCCCGCTCGCGATCAGCTCCTGGCGGATGGGGCAACACGGCCGGGTACACCTGGTTCAGCTTGACACTCATGTCCATGTTTCGAACTCCTCATGTCAAAAAGGGTGAAAGGGCACGTAAACGCACCCTTTCACCCTTCACTCAAGCGCCTGAATTACTGAAGCAGTTTCAGGACCGACGATGGCAGCTGGTTAGCCTGCGACAGGATCGCGGTCGAAGCCTGCTGCAGAGTCTGCTGCTTGGTCAGCTCGGCAGTTTCCGAAGCGAAGTCCACGTCCTGCACGGTGGAACGGGCAGCGGTGGAGTTCTTCTGGATGTTCTGCAGGTTGTCGACGGTGGTTTGCAGACGGTTCTGGGTAGCACCCAGGCCCGAACGGACGCTGTCGATGGAGCCGATCGCCTTGTCGATAACAGCCAGAGCGTTCTGGGCGTTGGTGGCGTCGGTCACGTCGGTTTCGGCGATAGAGGTCTTGGCCGAAGTCACAGCGGTGACACCAGTACCCGCGAACAGGTCTTCAACGCCAGCGCCGGTCAGCGAGTAGCCCTTGGCGGAGTCCAGGTTCACCGCGCCAGTGACGACCAGAGTGGCTGCGTCCAACGCGGCAGCAGTACCAAGTTTGCCCGAACCGTCTTTGGCGGCAACTTGGATACCTGCAACGGCACCAGGGTCGGCAGCAGTGAACTTGAGGTTTTCACCGGTATCGGACTTGACCGACAGAGTGCCCTTGGTCTCGTCATAGTTGACGCTGATACCCAGCTTGGCAGCGTTGGACTTCAGCTGGTCAGCAAGACCGGCGGTGTCGGTGACACCCACGAAGTCGACAGTCTGACCGCCGACTTCGAGTTTGAAGTTGGCGGATGCTGGGGTGGCACCGGCGATAGCCGCTTCGTCGATGGTGAACTCGACTTCGGTGCTTGCGGTAGCGGTCAGGCCACCTACTGCGCCGTTCAGGGTCTTGGCGATTTCCTTGGCGGAAGCACCAGCAGCGAGCGTGACGTCAGTGCTCTGGCCGTTACCGGTGATGGTGACAGCGCCACCTGCAATGCCGGTTGCATCTGGAGTGATGCCGACGCTCTTGACTTGCTGCGAGCCAATGCTCTTGGCCGAAACGTTGTCCAGAGTCAGGTTGATGGTTTCGTTGGCATTTGCGCCGACCTGAATGGCCTTGGTGCCGTACGAACCGTCCAGCAGCTTCTGGCCACCGAAGGTGGTGGTATCCGAGATACGGTTCAGCTCAGCGGTCAGAGCCTGGTATTCGTCGTTGTTCGACTTACGGTCGTCGGCGCTCAGCGAGCCAGTAGCCGAGGACAGAGCCAGGGTACGCATTTTCTGCAGGATGTCGGTCGAGGCCTGCATTGCACCTTCAGCGGTCTGAGCGATCGAGATACCGTCGTTGGCGTTCTTCACAGCCTGGCCCAGGCCATTGATCTGGCTGGTCAGACGGTTGGCGATCTGCAGGCCGGCAGCGTCGTCTTTAGCGCTGTTGATGCGCAGACCCGAGGACAGACGCTGCATCGAAGTGGTCTGAGCGTTGCTCGCCTTGGTCAGGTTGCCCTGGGTGGTGATCGACGCAATGTTGGTGTTTACAGTTAAAGCCATGACGAAATCCTCGTTGGATGGGTACTGCGGCTTCCGGCCTTGGCAACCGCCGGATTGGCCTAGAGAACCTTCGTAATGGTTATCGTCGGGTGGGCGGGTTGCTTGAGGGCTTTTTCAAAAAAAAAATACTGGCATGGGGCCAGCCCTGATAAATCAAGGGGTTAAGGGCGGTTTATTGGCGTCAAAAACTGTTCGAACTGGGCTGAATGCCTCATCCTGTCTGTAGGAGCGGGTTCACCCGCGAACACCGGCTAAGCCGGTGCCATAGACCGAGCAGCCTTCTTCGCGGGTGAACCCGCTCCTACAACGGGCTGCGTTAGGCAGAAGTTTATTTTTGGCAGAAAAAAAGCGCCGGGCGGTGGCCGCCGGGCGCTTTTGTGGGCTGACCGGGGGATCAGTCGCGGTAAAGGATGGCCGAGCCCCACGACAGGCCCACGCCAAAACCACTGATCGCCACGCGCTTCCAGTTGCCATCGAGCATGTGCTTCTGCAGCAGCAGCGGAACGCTGGAGGACACCGTATTGCCGGTTTCCAGCATGTCCTTGACGAACTTCTCCGGGTGTTGCTCTTCAAAGCGTCGCGCCACGGCGTCGACAATCGCCGCACTGCCCTGGTGGATACAGAAGGCGTCGATATCCGACGATTTCAGGCCGCTGGCATCCAGCAGCTCGTGCAGGTGCGCCGGCACTTTGACCAGGGCGAAGTTGAACACCTGGCGGCCATTCATGAAGAATTTGCCGTCGCTGACTTTCAGGTGCTCGGCACCGGAACCGTCAGTGCCGAAACGCGCCTGGCCCAGGTTCCAGACCGCGTTTTCACCCATCCAGGTTGCCGTGGCGGCGTCGCCGAACAGCATGGTGGTGTTACGGTCTTCCGGGTCGACGATCTTCGAATACGGGTCGGCGGTGATCAGCAGGCCGTTCTTCAGGCCTGCCGCTTCCATGAAGCCTTTGATCGCATACAGGCCATACACATAGCCCGAGCAGCCCAGCGACACGTCGAACGCCGCCACGCGGGTAGACAGGCCTAGTTTGCTCTGGACGATGGCTGCGGTGTGCGGCAGGCCTTCTTCGTCGCCGTTCTGGGTGACCACGATCAACGCATCGATCGATTGCGGATCAAGGTCGGGGTTGCTGGCGAACAGCGCCTGAGCGGCTTCTACGCACAGGTCGGAGGTTTCTTGCTCTTCGGCCTTGCGCGGCAGGAACGACGCACCGATCTTGCCGAACATGAACTCTTCGTCCTTGCCGAACTTCGCACCCTGAACGTAGTTGTCCAGGCCAGCGGTGGGCACGTAACTCGCAATGCTTTTGATGCCAATCATTCTGGCTTCCCAATGAAAACAGCCAAAGACCACCACTCGATGAATTGAGGGCGCCAAATACCGGAGCGGTCACCGCCAGGGGTTGTAGGCAGGGCTCGCCTGCGCACCGGTAACAAAATGCTGCAACAGCTGCTGCATAGAATACAGGGAAGATGAGCGTTTTGACTCATTGGTCACATTGAAATGCTACGAAAGCCGTGGCGAGGGTGTGGGGACTGGGGAATTTTTGGAATGACCGGGCGGGCACTGGACCCCGAATGATCAGCTTCGCAGCAGATATCGATGGGGCCGCTTCGCGGCCCTTTCGCGACGCAAGGCCGCTCCCACGAATACGCCACCTTCAGAAGAGAGGAGTACCGGGAATGCCCCAAGAAGCTGGACACCAATCCAACCCTTGGGAGCAGTCCAAATACCCCACCTTCAGGAGAGAGGAGGACCTGTGGGAGCGGCCTTGTGTCGCGATAGGGCTGCGCAGCAGCCCCAGGATCAGGCAGGCAGATCAGAGCTTGTTGAACAGGCTCAGCTGGGAAATACGCGAAAAGGCCAGCTGAGAGGCCTCCAGCATGGCCTGCTGCAAGGTCAGGGTGATGGCCGCCTGCGACATGTCGGTGTTGCCGATGGCGTTCTGGGTGGTCTTGTTGGCCAGCCCCAGGCTGGTGTTCTCCTGGCGTTGAATCTCGAGCGAGTTGCCGCGAGCACCGATCGAGCCACGGGTGATATCGACCTGCTCACGGGCACTGGCCAGGTTTGCAATGGCCGAGGCCGCCGCATCTTTCAAGGCATTCGCCGCGCCAGCACCGGTCACCGGCGTTTCCAGTGCCGCACGCAACTGACTGAGGGTTTCCAGCACGTTCTGGTTCTGGTGGGTATTGGCCGTGACCGCAAACTGGTCGCCTGCCTCCGGCGAACCGGACACCTGGTAGGTTACCCCGGCCACCGTCAACGACGGTGCCGTAAAGGTACCTTTGGCGACCGGCTTGCTGTCGGCCGTCAGCGGCTGGGCATAGAACTCGTATGCGCCCGGCCCCGTGAACTTGATCACCGCGCCATTACTGGGGAACGTACTGCGATAGGCGGCCTCGTCGGTCACGCTGCTGCTGGTGACCTGGGCGCTGGAGGTGTTGCTGCCGTTACGGGTGGTATTGAACGAGTCCGGGCGTGCCTCCAGGGAGAACTCGCGCCCGCCCACGGCGGCGTCGGCATCGGCACCCTCCTCCAAGGTCACGGTTATCTCGAACTCCACCCCACGCAGGGCAATCTTGTTGGCACCTTCGGTCTTGCTGTCGAAGGTACCGTTGGTAGGCGTTTCCGAGGTGATGTCATTGCCGCTGGCGTCAGTGATGGTGTACTGCGTCGCGCTGGTGAAGGTCAGCTTGTAAGGCTGGCCTGCCGTGAAGCTGTTGTTGTAGGTGGTGCTCGAGGTCAGCAGGCCAGACGACACCCCGACCACGCTATCGTCAGTCGCCGGCACCAACAGGGTCGACTGGGTACGGCTCTTGTTGCTGGCCGAGTCGAAGATGCTGAAACCGGTGTCGTTGGTAGCCAGGCTCAGGGTATCGGATACCTGCAGGCTCAGTTGGGTCTGGTCGCCGTGGTAGCTATAGGTGCCATCGGAGTTGCGCACATAGGGCGGCGTGGTGCTCTTGGAGCCTCCGAACATGTAGTCACCGTTGGCATCGCGCGAGTTGAGCAGGCCAAAGATGTTGGCCTCGATCTCTTTCAGCTCGGTGCCGATGGCCACGCGGTCAGAATCGGTCACCCCGGCGCCACCGGCACGGATCGCCAACTCACTGGCACGCTGCATGGCATCGTTGATGGTAGAGAGCACACTCTCTTCCTGCAGCAGCGAGTTGCTCACGGTGTTGATGTTGCCGCTGTACTGGTCCAGCAACGATTGCTGCTGTTGCAGCAGCAGCAGGCGTGCAGCACCGACCGGGTCATCGGCAGCGGTCTGGATACGGATACCCGACGTCACCTGGTCGTTGGTCTTGTTCATGCTGGAGAAGTTCTTGGAGTAGCTACTGGCGCTGGCCTCATAGAACTGAGCAGTGGAAATACGCACGATAGTCTACTCCTTACAAAGCGTTGATCAGGGTGCTGAAGGTTTCTTGCGCCGCCTTGATGATCTGCGAGGACGCCGTGTAGTAATGCTGGAACTTGACCAGGCTGGCCGCTTCGTCATCCAGGTTGACCCCGGACACCGCACTGCGGCTTTCGCTGGCAGACTTGAGCACCGCCTCGGTCGCGGTGCTGTCGATGGACGCCTGGTTCGCCTTTGCACCCACGCGTTCGACCAGCGAGGCGTAGGCCGAAGTGAAGCTGGTACCGCCGCCGGAGCCAGTGTTCACCGTCGACTTGGTCTGCAGGTCGAGCAGTGCCGTGGCGTTACGGTTGTCCGCCTTGCCGTCGGCATTAAACGACAGGGTAAAGCTGTCATTGGCCGCAGGGCTGCCGCCAATGGTGGTTTCGACGGCAAAGGTACGCGGGTTACCGCTGCCATCCAGAATCGGGTCGCCAGCCGCATCCAGCATCGGCACGGCGATGGACAGCTTGTTGTCCTGCCCCGGTACCACGCTGCCAGTGCCAATCTGGGTGCCCTTGGCATCGAACAGCTTGTAGCCCTGGGAGCCACCGCTGGCAGCGTCGAACACCACACGCACCGGCATCGAATCGCGAATCGACTGCTGGATCAGCGCGGTATCGGCACCGCCGTAGATGTCCAGCGACTCGCTCAGGGTCGGCTGGGTGATGGTGCCAGTACCGCTGTTGCCACTGCCCGAAGTAGCGCTGACGGGCCCGGCGAAGGCCAGCTTGTTGGCATCGGTCAGGGTCGTGGTAATGCTACCGGCAGCTGCACGGGTGGGGATGACCTTGAAGCTGTCACCAGCCGCCAGACCGCCACCCTTCAACGCCAGGCTGAAACCGTCGATCACGGGTGCCGGGTCGGCATTCAGGTCGAAGCTGCCCATGTCGGTGCCGTCGGAGCGGCGCACACTGTACTGGTTGGCGCTGGTGAACTTCACCTCGTAGTCGTAGGTGGTCAACGCACCGCTATTGGCAATGGTGACATCCAGATTGCCGGAGCCGGTACTGTTATTGGACGAGGCCAGGCTGCGTTGGGCCATGGCAGTAGCGCTGTTGATGCTGGAGAACAGCGAGCTGCCGAACTGGCCGTTGGCATCCAGGCCCTGCCCCAACTGGCTATTGATACTGTCGGCGACTACCAGGGCAACGCGACCAAGCTCGTTCATCGACGGCGTCAGCACGTCCTGACGATAACGCAACAGGCCGCCAATGGCGCCACCGGACACCACCGAGGTCACATCAGAGCTGAACGACTCGTAGTTGATGCGCAGGCTGGCCTGGCTCTTGTCTGCAGCGCCAGGCTCGACCGACAGGGTGTTGGCCTTGTTGCCGGTGACCAGCGACTGGCCGCTGCCCAGGTACACGTCATAATTGCCGTCACGCTCCTGTACCGTAACACCGACCAGCTCATTGAGCTGACGCACCGCTTCACTGCGCGCATCCAGCAGGCTGTTAGGGGTGTTGCCAGTGCCGCTGGCCGCGGCAATCTGCTTGTTGTACTCGGCAATGCTGGCGGTCAGTTTGTTGACCTGGCCAGCCATGGTGTCGAGCTGGGAGTTGATCGTGGCGTTCTGTTGAGTCAGCTGGGTGCTCACCGCATTGAAACGGTTGCTCAGGGTTTGCGCCTGGGTCAGCAGCAACTGGCGCGAGGCAACGTCACCCGGCTTGGCCGCTGCAGTCTGCAGGGCCGAGAAGAAGGCGGTAAGGACCGAGCTGATGCCGGTGTCACGGTCGGCCAGCAGTTTGTCGATGCTGGTGATCTGATCCTGGAACGTCAGCGAATCTGCCTGCAAAGAGGTGGCTGTCTGCAGTTGGTTGTCCAGGTAGGAGCTGTAGATGCGACGCACATCCGCCAGCGTGGTCCCGGTACCCAGGAAGCCTGCGCCAATGTTGTGCGAAGGCCCCGCCGCCTGAACTGTCTGCTGGCGTGAGTAGCCACTGGTCGCGGCGTTGGCGATGTTGTTACTGGTTACCGACAAGGCCGCCTGGCTGGCACTCAGGCCACTCAGGCCGATGGAAATCAGGCTCGACATGATTTAGTCCTTTTATAAGTTCGTGGTTCTGCCAGCCATGGCGTATTGCGGGGTTGACTGCATTTGCTGGGCAATGCTGATGATTTTCTTCGCATAGCCCGGGTCGGTCGCATAACCTGCCTTTTGCAGCTCTCTTGCAAACTGCTCAGGGTTATCGGCCGCATCCAGCGCACCTTGATAGCGAGAATTGCTCTGCAACAAGGTGACGAGGTCGTGGAAGCTGTCCTGGTACGAGTCGTAGCTGCGGAACGCCGCTGTTTCCTTGACGAACTGACCATCGCGGAATTCGCTGGTGATCGCCCGCGCCTGCTCGCCTTGCCAGTTGCCAGTGGCTTTGATGCCGAACAGGTTGTGGCTGCTGCTGCCGTCGCTGTTGCGCATCACCGACTTGCCCCAACCGGTTTCCAGCGCGGCCTGGGCCACCAGGTAGCGTGGGTCGATACCAATGCGCTTGGCGGCCTGCTCGGCCATTGGCAGCATGGTGGCGACGAAGGCGTCGCTGTCGGTGAAAGCCTTGTTCGGCGCCAGCGGCGGCTGGGCCACGGCGCGGCCGACAATGCGCAGGCCGTTGTCCGGCACGGCGAAGGCCTTGGCCACTTGCTGGCCGTCACGTGCAGGCACGGCGGCGTTGTTGGCGGTTTCCGCCGATGGCACGATACCGGCCAGGAGGCGGTCGGTGAGCTTGCTGGGCAAGGCCAGGCGCCGCGCGTTGAGTGCTGCAACGTCATTGCGGGTAGCGGACGAGGCCATGGTATGCACCGGCTCCGCCACCTTGTTGCCCCACAATGCCGGGCCACTGCTATCGACGCGCGGGAACGGGCTGGTATTGACCGACGCACTGCGGCCCTTGGTCAGCTGGCGCACCAGCACGTCCTGCAGGCCGATACCGCCACCTTCGCGGGACATGCTTACGGCCAGCTGCTGGTCGTACATGTCGCGGTACTGTTTGACCGTTTCAGTGTTCATCGGGTTGTCGTCGGCCAGCACGTCACTGGCCTTGCGCGAGGCCTTGAGCATTTCACTGATGAACAGCGACTCGAACTCCTGGGCCACCTTGCGCACATTGGCTTCGCTGTCGCGGTCGCCGTGCTTGAGGGCACTCAGGCGGTTAAGGTCGGTATAGGCGCCGCTGTCGGCACTACCGGATACCTGGCTTTTGATATTCATCCGTGCCGTCCTCAGATCACGATCAGGTCGGCCTGCAAGGCACCGGCCTGTTTCAAGGCTTCGAGGATCGCCATCAGGTCGCCGGGCGCTGCGCCCACCTGGTTCACCGCGCGGACGATTTCGTCCAGCGTGGTACCCGGGCCGAACTTGAACATCGGCTTGGCTTCCTGCTCGGCATTGACCCGCGAGCGTGGCACCACGGCAGTCTGGCCATTGGAGAAGGCCCCCGGCTGGCTGACGATCGGGTCTTCGGTAATGGTCACGGTCAGGCTGCCGTGGGTTACCGCCGCCGGCGACACCTTGACGTTCTGGCCGATGACGATGGTGCCGGTACGTGAGTTGATGATGACCTTGGCCACCGCCTGGCCCGGGTCGATTTCGAGGTTTTCGAGGATCGACAGATAATCCACACGCTGGCTTGGGTCCATCGGCGCACTGACCCGCACCGAACCACCATCCACGGCCTGGGCCACGCCAGGGCCGAGCAGGTCGTTGACCTTGTCCACGATGCGCTTGGCGGTCGTGAAGTCAGGGCGATTGAGGTTCAGAGTCAGGGTATTGCCCTGGTTGAAGCCGCTCGGCACCGCACGCTCGACACTGGCACCCCCCGGAATACGGCCAGCCGACGGCACATTGACAGTGATCTTCGAGCCGTCACGGCCCTCGGCGTCAAAGCCGCCCACGACCAGGTTGCCCTGGGCAATGGCGTAGACATTGCCGTCGATACCTTTGAGCGGGGTCATCAACAGGCTGCCGCCGCGCAGGCTCTTCGAGTTACCGATCGACGACACGGTAATGTCCACCACCTGGCCCGGCTTGGCGAACGGTGGCAGGTCGGCGTGCACCGACACTGCGGCAACGTTCTTCAGCTGCACGTTGCCGGAACCGGCCGGCACCTTGATGCCGAACTGCGACAGCATGTTGTTGAAGGTTTGCAGGGTGAATGGCGTCTGGGTGGTCTGGTCACCCGTGCCATTGAGGCCCACCACCAGGCCGTAACCAATCAACTGGTTGGAGCGTACGCCAGAGATGCTGGCAATGTCCTTCAGGCGCTCGGCCTGGGCAGCGAAGGCACAGGACAAAAGCAGGGTTGCGGCAATCAGCTGCCTTACGTTGAACATGGTCATCCGTACTCAGAAAGGCCAAAGCGGGCTGATGAAGAAGCGGTCCAGCCACCCGGGCTGGCTGGCATCGGCAAACGAGCCCGTGCCGGAATAGGTGATGCGCGCGTCGGCCACGCGGGTGGACGGCACGGTGTTGTCAGTGGCGATATCGTCAGCGCGGACCATGCCGGCAATGCGCACCAACTCTTCGCCGGTGTTCAAGGTCAGCCACTTCTCGCCGCGCACGGCGATGATGCCGTTGGGCAGCACTTCGGCCACAGTGACGGTGATCGAACCGGTCAGGGTGTTGCCCTGGGTGGCCTTGCTGTCGCCCTTGGTGGCACGCTCGCCGTTATAACCAGCCTCCAGCGACAGATCACCACCGCCGAACGGGTTGTTGGTGTTCGGTGTGCTGCCGAACAGCGAGGTCAGGCCAATATTGGCCGAGCTGTTCTTCTGGATCTGCGAACCTGCGTTCTTGCTGGCCGAGGTTCTCTCGTTGAGGGTGATGGTGATGATGTCCCCCACCCGGAACGCCTTGCGGTCGCTGTACAGGTTCTGCTCGAAACCGGCCTGGTAGATCGAACCGTTGTTGGCCGCTGCCGGCAATGGGGTGCGCGGCAACACCGGCGCATAGTACGGGTCGTTGGGCCGGGGCGTCGGCGCGACGCAACCTGCCAGCAACACCGCCCCCCCCAGGGCGAAAACGGACAACAGACGATTCATGACGCTTACCTCACGGGTGCAACTGAGTGACAGGGCTTAGAGCTGTTGGGTAACGAACGACAGCATCTGGTCGGCCGTGGAAATGACCTTGGAGTTCATCTCGTAGGCACGCTGGGTGGTGATCATGTTCACCAGCTCTTCCACGGTGCTGACGTTGGAGTTCTCCAGCGTCTGCTGCAGGGTAGTGCCAAAACCGTTCAGGCCTGGGGTGCCGACCTGAGGTGCGCCACTGGCTGCGGTCTCGAGGAACAGGTTGTCGCCGATCGCCTGCAGGCCGGTCGGATTGATGAAGTCGGCGGTCTGGATGTTGCCGATCACCTGTGCAGCCGGATTGCCGGCGGTGGTGATCGACACGGTGCCGTCCTGGCCAACAGTGAAAGTCTGCGCGTCGTTAGGCACGACAATCGCAGGCTCCAGGGCGTAGCCGTTGGCGGTAACGATCTGGCCGTCGGAGTTCAGGTGGAAGGTGCCGTCACGGGTGTACGAAACGGTGCCGTCCGGCTGCAGGACCTGGAAGAAACCACGGCCGTTGACTGCCATGTCCAACGGGTTTTCGGTGGTTTGCAGGCTGCCGGCAACGAAGCTCTTCTGGGTGCCCACAATACGTACACCGGTACCGACCTGCAGGCCCGAAGGCAGCTCGCTGTCCTGGGTAGACTGGGCACCAGGCTGGCGCTTGATCTGGTAGAGCAGGTCGGCAAATTCGGCACGATCACGTTTGAAGCCGGTGGTCGAGACGTTGGCCAGGTTGTTGGAAATGACCGTCAGATTGGTGTCCTGGGCGGACAGGCCGGTTTTAGCGACCCAAAGAGCCGGAAGCATGTAAGTTCTCCTCGTGCGCCTGTTTTACGGCACCCGTTCAAAAGTGATTAGCCGATTTGCAAAACCCGAGCCATGGCTTCGTCGCCTTCCTTGGCCGTGTTCATCATCTTGACGTGCAGTTCGAACTGGCGGGACAGCGCCAGCACCGAGGTCATTTCCTCTACAGCGTTGACATTGCTGCCTTCCACGAAGCCAGCCACCACCCGCACATTGACGTCTGCATCGGCCGGCTGGCCGGATGTGGTATGGATCAGGCCGTCCAGGCCCTTTGTCAGGCCTTTGGTGTCCGGGTTGACCAGTTTGATGCGATCGACCTCGGCCATCACCCGCGGGTCTTCACCCATGGAGCGGATACTGATGGTGCCGTCGGCACCCACTTCCACTTTCTGCTCGGGCGGGATGGCGATCGGGCCACCGTTGCCGATCACTGGCATGCCATTGCCGGCACGCAGCACACCGAGGGCATCGATGTTCAGGCTACCGGTACGCACATAGGCTTCGCTGCCGTCCGGCGCCTGCACGGCGATAAAGCCCTTGCCGGTCACCGCCACGTCAAGGTCGCGGCCGGTTTCGACCAACGGGCCTTCGCTGAAGTCGGTGGCCGGGCGTTCGGTCATGGCGAAGGCGCGCGCCGGAAAGCTGTCGCCGAACACCGGCATCGAACGGGCCTGCTCCAGGTCGCGCTGAAAACCGTTGGTGGAAATGTTCGCCAGGTTGTTGGCGTGGGCCTTCTGCGCCAGCGCGTTCTGGCTGGCGCCGGTCATGGCCACATAAAGCAACTTGTCCACAGTTTCTCCTCTGCGCGTAGTTACCGCGCTGTCACTGGGCTGGTTCAAAGCAATAATCGAACCAAGTCTGAAACTCCCGATTTACGGGGCTTTCAGCTTCGCGAGGGGCAATAACCGTCAGTTTGTCGGCGGAAGTTTGCCGCCTGCGGCAAGGGCTTGCTCAATGGCTGCGGCAGGCAGCGTTGTTGTAGGGGCCGGAATGGCGCACCCAGCCTTTGCCCGGGTTATGGGCCGAGCACAGGTAGCGGCCGGTGACCAGACTTTGCCATTGATAGAACGGGGCGGGGGCGGCAGGGGCCGGCAGTACCAGCACCAGCAAGGGGAACAAGGCCAATAATGACAACCGCTTCATTAACGTGAACCTTCAAGTTATTGGGGCCGCATTGCGGCCCCAATTACAGACATCACACCAACAACAATCATCAGGTCATCTGAATGATGGTCTGCATGATGGTGCTTTCGGTGGAGATGGTCTTGGCATTGGCCTGGTAGTTGCTCTGCGCCTTGATCAGATTGACCAGCTCTCCAGTCAGATCGACGTTCGAGTCTTCCAGTGCACCGCCGGCAATCTGACCCAGCGTGCCGGTGTCCGGAGCACCAATCACCGGTACGCCCGACGCGTAGGACTCTTTCCAACTGGTGCCGCCAATCGGTGTCAGACCCTGCAGGTTGGCAAAGTTGGCGATAGCCACCTGGCCGATCACCTTGTCCTGGCCGTTGGTGAAGTTGGCGAACATGTTGCCGCTTTCGTCGATGGTCAGGCCTGACAGCTCGCCAGTGGCAAAGCCATCCTGACTCTTGGCGGTGGTGGCGGAGGCGGCGTTGTACTGGGTGGTGCCAAGCATATCCAGGTTGACCCCGTCGACATTGGCGGTAGCACCGTTGGCGCCCCACACACCAGCAGCGTTCTTCTGTGCCGGGATCCAGTTGTCGAGCGTGAAGGTCTTGTTGGCCGCGATGGTCATGCCGCCCGCTACCGGGCCCGCATTCATGGCAGCTGTATCCAGGGTGCCATCAGACTTGAACGGCAGATTGTTGGCCAACGGCGTGGTCGAATTCGGGTCAGCCGGGTTGCGACCGTCGATGGTGGTGTACATTGTCCAGGAGTTGCTGGTGGCATCCTTTACAAAGTACTGGTTAAGCTGGTGCGCGTTACCCTGACTATCGTACACGTCGGTGTTGAACGTGTAGTTGTAGGTGCCCGTGTTGGTCGGATCGAATGGCGACTGGGCTGGCGCAGTAGCGGTAGAGTTGAGATTGACGTTCTCGGAGATACGGCCGGTCGGGTTCGGCGTCAGGTTCGAGGTGTCGATCTGCAGGTTGGTCAGTACACCCTGAATGATCTTGCCGTTGTCATCCACGGCATAGCCTTGCAGGTTGGCGCCCGACGAGCTGACCACGTAGCCATCCTTGTCGCTGTAGAAAGCACCGGCACGGGTGTAGATTTTCGAGCCGTTGTCGTTCATCACGAAGAAGCCGTTGCCATCAATGGCCATGTCCAGCGCCTGGCCGGTGCCGTTGATGTTACCCGGAGTGAACATCTGCGACACGGCGGCAGTCTTCACGCCGGTGCCCACTACGTTCTTGCCGGCACTCGTGCCGCGAATGGAGTTGGAGTACTGGTCGGCGAACTCGGCACGCGACGATTTGAAGCCGGTGGTGGCAACGTTGGCAATGTTGTTGCCGGTAACGTTCAGGGCCTTGTTTGCTGCATAGAGGCCGCTAAGGCCGATATTGAAAGACATGTGTAACTCCTGTCGTTTTGCTCAGGCCCTAGATGCCGATGCTTTGGATTTTGGAAAGCGCAACACTGCCCAGCCCAGCCAGGTTGAGCGTCATCTCCGAACCGTTGGCCCCCATGGTCACACTGGTAACCGAGGCCGGCAGGTTGGTGGTCATGGCCGTGGCCTTGCCATCGATCGAGGCAGTGGCCTTGAAGGTGTAGGTCCCGGCGGCCGCGACCTCACCGTCATCGTTCAGGCCATCCCAGGTAAAGTCGATGCTGCCACCCTTCTGGGTACCGAGCTCGATGGTACGCACCAGCTTGTCGTCCTTGTCATAGATCCCCACCGAGGTGGAGGTACTGGACGACGTCAGGTTGACCGAGCCCTTCATGTCCTTGCTGGTATCGACCACGGCCTTGTCGGTCTGGACAATGACATTGCGCCCGACCAGCGAGGAGGCCTGCAAGGCCTGGGAAGATTGCAGCCCGGCCGCAATGTAGGTCACTGCGTCGTTCAGCGACTGCATGCTTTCCAGGCTGCTGAACTGCGCCAACTGAGCCACGAACTCGCCGTTTTCCTGTGGGTCGAGCGGGTTCTGGTTCTGCATCTGGGTAACCAGCAACTGCAAGAACGCGTCCTTGCCCAGCGCGCTGCCGGCGGCACCGGTAGAGCTGTCAGTCTTGGACGTCTGCTTCTGCAGCGAGGTCAGGTACGCGCTACCGACGTCCGTGGTGGAATTGGTGGTGGTCATGTCGGCTTCCTATCACTGCCCAAGGGTCAGTACTTTCTGCATCATGCTCTTGGCCGTGTTCATCAGTTCGGCATTGGTCTGAAACGCGCGGCTGGCGGAAATCATGTCAGCCATCTCCTCGACCACGTTGACGTTCGGGTAGTAGACGTAGCCGTCCTTGTTCGCCGCCGGGTGGTTCGGCTCGTAGCGTGCCTCCAGCGTGCTCTGGTCTTCGACGATGCCTTTTACCTGCACGCCCTGCCCTGCCTCGCCCTGGTCTTCGAACAGCGACTGACTGCTGCCGGCCTGGGCGTTCTGGAAGGTGGTGGCGAACACCGGGTGGCGGGCGCGGTAAGTCTGGTCGATGCTCGAAGACACGGTCTCGGCGTTGGCGATGTTGGACGCCACGGTGTTCAGGCGCGTGTTCTGTGCGCTCATGCCGCTACCGGCAATGTTGAAGACACTGGAAAGGGACATGATCATTCTCCCCGCAGGGCGGAAACCAGCCCTTTGAATTTACTGTTGAGCAAGGTGAAGCTGGCCTGGAAGCCAATCGCGTTTTCCGTGTAGTTCGATTGCTCGATCTGCGCATCCACGGTGTTCTGGTCGATCGACGGCTGCAGCGGCGTGCGGTACTTGAGGGTTTCATCGGCCATGGCCAGGCCCTCAG
The DNA here is from genome assembly GCF_043106315.1 of Pseudomonas sp. FYR_5. NCBI lineage: Bacteria > Pseudomonadati > Pseudomonadota > Gammaproteobacteria > Pseudomonadales > Pseudomonadaceae > Pseudomonas > Pseudomonas sp. FYR_5. Next base: position 37,847 of record NZ_JBICMK010000042.1, read on the forward strand.
CCTCGATGTGCCTGCTGTTGGTACGGTCAAGACTGAAGCGGCCGCCGCTCTGCTGCTTGTCGCTTTCGGCTGCGAGCACCGAGGCAAAGTCCATGTCACGCGCCTTGTAGTTGGGCGTGTCGGCGTTGGCGATGTTGTTGGCCAGCACTTCAGCGCGCTGGGCGCGGAAGCCCAGCGCCTTTTCGTGAATACCAAGCGCCTTGTCGAAGCTGATGCTCATGTCAGGGAAACCTTCAGAGGTTGGCCGGAATTTCGTTGAGCAAGGTATAGCAAGGGCTGTGCCAACCACCGTAAAGCCCGTATTTATGGGGTTTGCCGGGAGGGTACTATCAGATTGATGCCAGAAAAGCGGCAAAGGCCTTCCGCCTGAGGTGACAAAAGCGGCAATTGATGGGCGGCAAAAGCGGCAAAACAAAAAATTGACGTCAGTGTTTTCCTGTGCGGGCCTCTTCGCGGGTAAACCCGCTCCTACGGCGGGCTGTGTCCAACCTCCGGTGTGTGTCCACCACCAATCTGTGTAGGAGCGGGTTTACCCGCGAATACGGTAGCGGCAGCAACGGTGAACGGC